>CBINGT010000080.1:0-10883 GCA_966250245.1 uncultured Anaerolineae bacterium | reverse complement strand
CCCCTGGGCGATGAACTCCTGCAGGCGCGCGATGTAGTCCGCAGGCACGGGCGGGCGGCTGTCGTCGGTGATAAACGGCGGCTCGTACATCGCCAGCTTAATGACCTTATCCGGCAGGCGGCTGGCCGCTTCGAGCGCCAGGACCGCGCCGGACGAAATGCCGTACAGATACGCGGCCCCGCCGAACGCGTCGATCAGCGCCTCGATGTCTTCCACCTCGCGCTGCACCTCGTAGGGCGTCAGGTCGAGGCTGTCACCACGCCCGCGCCGGTCATAAGTGATCGCGGTGAAGCGCGGGGCCAGCGCCTGCGCCGCCCGGTTCCAATCCGCATGCGAGCGCGTGCCCAGTGCGCCAACAACCATGATGACCGGCGGACCGTCGCCGTAGCGGTCGTAGGCGATCGGCGTGCGATCGCGCGAGTTGACCCACTGCACGCCCTTGAGCACGGCTTCCAGCTTGTCGAAGCTCTCGCTCCACCCCTGCTCCATCCCGGTCAGCGCTTCCATGACTTCGAGCGATGCCTTCAGCACGCGAGCGCGCAGGGTGAGCATGGTCTTGCCGTCCTGCTCGTCAAACGTGATGGTGTGGTGGACCTGAAGCTGTGCCTCGCCATTCTCATCTTCGAAGGCCGTGCTGGTGAAGACCAGCCGTTCCGGGGGGACAATTTCGTGAAAGATGCTCTTGTCGGGGTAAATCTGGCCGTCCGGCCCGCGCATATCCACCAGCATCGTGCCGCCAGGGCGCAGGTCGATCTCGACGCGGGGATTCGTGAAGCCGTGCGGGCTCCACCACTGCTGGACGTGTTTCGGATCGGTCAACGCCTCGAACACGAGGTCGCGCGGGGCGTCGAACAGACGGGTGATCACAACCTCTTGCTGCGTGGAATCGGTCGTGCGACTACTCGGTGCGGTCATGATTGCTCTCCTTGGATTGCAGGTCTCGAAGGTAGTCGTCCAGTCGATCGAAACGGTCTTCCCAGAAGCGGCGATATTGTTGAAGCCAGTCGGCCGCTTCTTTCAGCGGCTCAGCTTGCAGGCGGCTCGGCCGCCACTGCGCCTCGCGGCTGCGCGCGATCAGCCCCGCGCGCTCCAGCACTTTGAGATGTTTCGAGATCGCCGGAAGGCTCATCTCGAACGGCTCGGCCAACTCGCTGACCGTCGCTTCCCCCTCGGCGAGGCGGGCGAGAATGGCGCGGCGGGTCGGGTCGGCCAGTGCGAAGAACGTGGCGCTGAGTGTGTCTTCGTCCATCGAAGTATATTTAACCCCTTGGTTATTTAACCTAGTAGTAAAATACACGTTTTTCTGAAAAATGTCAAGCGATCCGCTTTCTGATTCGATCCGATGGACGGGACGCGTACCTCGCGTAGAAGTGATGGGCTTTAAGCCGTGCAGTTTGGCGGCGCTGGCCGGAATCCCCTCGCCCCAGGTGCTCTCGCTGAGCGTTTCGGGAGAGGAGCCAGGGGCGAGGGGGACGCGCAAACCAGCTCTGCTAGGCAGACGAAGCGTTACGATAGTGCAGGAAGACCACGCCGGAACCGAACGTGTGCTGGTCCACCAGTTCGGCGTTCTGCAGGCGAGAATCGCCTTCCGGGAACATGCGGGTGCCGCGACCGATCATCACCGGATGGATGTAAAGCTGGTATTCGTCCACCAGGCCAAGCGCCACCAGGCTTGCGGCGAGCGACGCGCCGCCGACAATCAGATCGCCGCCTGGCTCCTGCTTCAGCGCGCGGACCGCTTCGGCCGCATTGTCGCGGACGAGCACCGCGTTGTCGCCCACGCTTTCGAGCGTCCGCGAGAAGACGACTTTCGGCATCGCGCGCCAGATCTGCGCGTATTCGCGGATGAACTCTGGCTGCGAAGGGTCCTCCGCAGCCGGGGCCGCCCAGAAGTCATTCATCACCTGATAGGTGCGGCGCCCGTAGAGATGTCCGCCAACCTGCCGGTCTTTCTGGTTGACGAACGTGTGCAGTTCTTCGTCGACGGCTCCCCAGTTCAGATCGCCATCTGGACCGGCGATGTAGCCATCGAGCGTAACCATCATCGAGTAGATCACCCGCCGCATTGCTAGCTCTCCGCCATTTCGCGGGAATAGCGCTCGCTATCCCCCACTGACTTTCTCGACAATGGACGCGATCCGGCGGGCGCGCGTTTCCGCTGCCTTGGCCGTCTCCACCTGGCGGACGTGCTCCTTCCGCGCGGTGTACGATAGGGCGTCAAACGCCTCGCGCGCGCCCCGCCGTGCGGCGAGCGCCGCCGCGAGATCTTCCGGCACCTCGACCGTGCGCGGCGCGGTGTCCAGCTCCAGCGTCACTTCAATCACGTCGCCTGCGTTGACGCCAGCGGCGGCGCGATGCTCTTTGTTGAGCGGCAGCATGAACACGTCGCCATACGCCGCGACCGTACTCCGGTACGAGTATCCCTTCAGCGTGACGACCACCGGCGGCCGCTTCTTCGGGCCAAGCGCGGCGACCGCGTCGGCGGGCACGGGGATGCCGGTGGCGTCCATCCCTTCCTCTTTCGTGATCGTGGTGGTGAACGTAACGGCCATTGGCAACTGCCTCATCTATCTCGCTTCAAAAACTCGAGCGTGCGCTCCCACGCCAGATTCGCAGCTTCCGGGTTGTATTCGGGGCGGTCCGGCTCGAAGAACCAGTGCTTCGCACCGCTGTAACGATAGAACGTGACCGGACGACCAGCCCGTTTCACCGCTTCCTCAAACGCGGCCACATCCTCGGCTGGCTCATACTCGTCAAGCTCGGCGAAGTGGCCGAGGTAGGCGGCGCGCGCATTGCTCAGATCCGAGTCGCCATAGCCATAGAACAACACGACCGAGTCGACCTGATCCGGCGCGTTCGCCGAGAGATCGACCGCGTAGTACGCGCCCAGCGAGAAGGCAACCACCGCCAACCCGCGCCCGGATGATCCAGCGCACCGGCTGAGGAAAGCGGCCGCCTCGGCGATTTCGGCCCGGGCCTGCTGGAAGTTGGCATCCAGCGCGCCGCCCAGGGCCTCGGCTTCCGGAATGGTTCGCGCGATCTTGCCGTGATAGAGATCGAGGGCCAGGGCGACGAAACCGGCGTCCGCCAGTCGCTGGCAGAGCCCTTTGATCGTTTCGTTCAACCCCCACCAGGCATGCAGAACCAGCACAGGATCACCCTGGCCGGTCGAAGGCAGTGCAAGGTACCCTTCGGGCCGCTGTTGGGACATGCGATCACCTTCCTTCCTTCGCAGATAGCGGTGGGTTGCCAACGGAGCGTTTTCAGATGATCACGATGCGGTGACAGGCGCATCCAGGAATTCGTCGATCATCGGAACCAGCCAATCGGCGCGATACGCTACCGTGATGTGCGTCGTGCCGGGCAAGATCGCGAGCCGCGCGTTCGGCAGGCCAACCAGGTCCCCGACCACGCCGCCGCCCAGCAACCGGAACATCTCGACCGCGTGCTCAGGCTGGACGATGTCCGAGTCCCCGATGACGATCATCGTCGGCGCCTGGATGCCGCGAATGGCATCCGCCGGGAAGTCCTTGAGCGCCCGGTCGTGTTCCTGCTTCTTCCTGAAAAAAGCGGGAAAGGCGTCCGGATCGGGCGCGAGCGCCATGTACTCGTCGTGGAATGGCGATCCGTGCAGCATTTCCGGCTGCATCTCGTCCAGCCCATCCATCAGGCCGGGATGCATACCCGCCAGCGTGTACGAGCCGGACGCCAGCACCATCTTGCGGACCCGCTCGGGATACTTGAGCACGAAATGCAGCGCCACTTCCGTCCCCATGCTGTACGCGAACAGGTCCACTCGTTCGACGTTCAGATAGTCGAGCAGCGCCGCGATGTCGTCCGCCAGGTATTCCCCGCGCAACGGGCGATCGATGTCCGCCGTGCGGGCGTGCCCCTGAAGCTCGACCCCGATCAACTGGCGTGTGCGCGACAGCCCCGGCAAAAACGCCCCGAACGACGTCCCGATGCCGGAAAACGCCCCGTGAATCAGCACCACTGGCGGCGCGTCGTCGCGCGGCTCGCCGTGAATCTCGTAGTACATTTGGAGCCCATTGACCGGCGCGTAGCCGGTGCGCGCTTCGTGCAAGGTAGAGTTGTTGGAGCCGATCGAGTTGTCTGCCATGTTGAACTCCTATTGAACGACACGAAACGTAAGATGCACCACGCCTGGAGTCTCCAGGACACGCGCAATCTCAAATTCCATGGGCGGACCCGGCTCGAACAGGCGGCGCCCGTCGCCCAGCAACACCGGCACCAGATGAATTTGCAGCTCGTCAAGCAGGCCGTGCGCCAGAAACTGCTGGATCGTCTGCGCGCCGCCGCCAACGGCGACATTCTTCTCACCGGCAGCAGTCTTTGCCTGCCGCAATGCGCTCTCAATCCCGTCCGTAACAAAATGGAACGTCGTGCCGCGCTTCTCCATCGTTTCGCGCGGGCGGTGCGTCAGCACGAAGACCGGCATGTGGAACGGCGGCTCGTCGCCCCACTCCCCGGCAAGGTCGAACATGCGCCGCCCGACGATGATCGCGCCGCTGTGCTTGAGCAATCCATCCATCAGCTCGTTAGCGGGGTTTTCGGAGTCGCCGCCGCTCAGCCCGTGCGGCCTGCGCCACGATTCGAGGTTGTATAACCACTCATGAAGGCGCTCGCCGCCTTCGCCCAACCCTTGTTCGGGGATATCATTCGGTCCGGCGATGTAGCCATCCAGCGACATCGAGATATCCGCAGAAACGGTGCCCATCATAAGCTCCCGTCTACTTGCCACCATCCGGTGACGCAAACGATAGACCCTTCGCTTCGAGCGCGGGGCGAAGCTGGCGGATCGTCTTCGGTCCGACGCCGTGCAGCGCCAGCAGATCGGCTTCCGTCCAGCGAGCGACCTCTTCCAGCGACGTGATCCCGGCAGCCGCCAGCGCGCGCTGCGCCGGGGCAGCCAGTTCAGCAGGGAGATCGGTGTGAGCCATGGCGACGCGGGATCCTTAATCAGTTGCCGAAACGCTGGGCGGCACGCGCCCGCGCTTTCGCGGCCTCGACCTCGCGATCCCTGGGCGGCGCGTTCGTTTCGAGCGAAGCGAGCAAATGCTGTGACACGGCGGCGATCGCCTCAACCGCTGCGTAGAAGGGCACTTCATTGGCTTTTGAAGGCTTGTTGAACCCGCTGATCTTGCGAACGTACTGCAAGGCCGCGGCGCGGATTTCGTCCTCTGTAGCAGGTGGATCGAAGTTGAAGAGCGTCTTGATGTTCCGGCACATGACCAGCATCCTCATAAGCTAACCGATATCCCAAGTTATATCATAACCATATCTATAAAATTAGACCACTTGTTCTAATTAGGTAAAAAGTCTCACGCGGCGCTCGATGTCGGTTTCCCCGCAGGGATGCTACAATACCGGTCCAAAAGTGTTTGGCTATCAAGAGTTAGGAGCGATGACGATGACCCGCGAGATTCGCGCCCCGCGCGGCACAGAACTGACCTGCAAGGGCTGGCAGCAGGAAGCCGCGTTGCGGATGTTGATGAACAACCTCGACCCGGATGTCGCCAAAGACCCCGCCAACCTGATCGTCTATGGCGGGCGCGGGCGGGCGGCGCGCAACTGGGATGCGTTCGATGCGATTGTGCGCTGCCTGCGCGAGCTGGAAGGCGACGAAACGCTCCTCATCCAGTCCGGCAAGCCAGTCGGCATCTTCCGCACCCACCCCGACGCGCCCCGCGTGCTGATCGCCAACTCCAACCTCGTGCCGCATTGGGCCACGCAAGAGCATTTCGACGCGCTCGAACGCCAGGGGTTGATGATGTACGGCCAGATGACGGCCGGATCGTGGATTTACATCGGCACACAGGGCATTTTGCAGGGCACGTATGAGACGCTCGGATCGCTGGCGCGGCAGCAGGGCTGGGGCAGCCTGAAAGGGAAGTTCGTTCTCACCGCCGGGCTAGGCGAGATGGGCGGCGCGCAGCCACTAGCCGTCACGATGAATGAGGGCGTGGCGCTGATCGTGGAGATCGACCCGCGCATGGCGGAGCGCCGCCTGCGGATGCGCTACGTGGACGAGGTCGCGTTCGACCTCGAAGACGCCCTGGAGCGCGTGCTGGACGCCAAGGCTCGCCAGGAGCCGCGCTCGATCGGGCTGATCGGCAACGCGGCGGACGTCTTCCCCCGGCTGGTTGAGATGGGCGTCACGCCGGATGTCGTCACGGACCAGACGCCCGCGCACGACCCGCTGTCGTACGTTCCGCACGGCATGTCGTTCGAGGAAGCGGTCGCGCTGCGCGAAACGGACCCGGCGCGCTACGCCGATCTCGCCTGCCAGACGATGGCGGTTCACTGCCAGGCCATGCTGGACTTCCAGGCGCGCGGTGCGGTGGTCTTCGACTATGGCAACAACCTGCGCCAGCGCGCTTTCGACGCCGGGGTGACCAACGCCTTCGACTATCCGGGCTTCGTCCCGGCGTACATCCGCCCATTGTTCTGCGAGGGCAAGGGGCCGTTCCGCTGGGTGGCGCTCTCCGGTGACCCGGCCGACATCTACCGCACGGACGAGGCGATCCTTGAGCTTTTCCCCGAGGATGAGCATCTCGCGCGCTGGATTCGCATGGCGCAGCAGAAGGTGGAGTTTCAGGGGCTGCCGTCGCGGATCTGCTGGCTCGGCTATGGAGAGCGAGCGCGCGCCGGGCTGGCGTTCAACGCGCTGGTCGCGGCGGGCGAGGTTAAGGCGCCGATCGTGATCGGTCGGGACCACCTCGACGCCGGATCGGTCGCCTCGCCCAACCGCGAAACGGAAGGGATGCTCGACGGGAGCGACGCCGTATCGGACTGGGCGATCCTGAACGCGCTGATCAACGCGGTCGGCGGCGCGACGTGGGTCAGCTTCCATCACGGCGGCGGAGTCGGGATCGGCTACAGCCAGCACGCCGGGCAGGTGATCGTCGCGGACGGCACGCAGGAAGCCGCGCGCCGCCTGGAACGTGTGCTAACGACCGATCCGGGCATGGGCATTCTGCGCCACGCCGACGCAGGCTATCCCGAAGCGCTGGCCGCAGCGGACCGGCACGGCATCCGCATCCCGATGCGGCAAAAATAGCGCGCCCATCTCGGACGCGCGCAGAACTCACAACACGGGCGGCGGGCTTCGGTCAGCCGCCTTGTTTGTCGTCTGGCTCGGGCTTCGGCTCCGGCTTGGACTCTGGCGGCGCCGGTTCGGGCGCGGGCGGCTCGGCCGGAAGCGCAGGCTCCGCCGGGCTGGGCACATCGGGCGCGGTTGCCACCGGCGGCTCGCTCGCAGGCGGCTCCGGCTGCTCAGACGACGGCGCGGATGGTGGCGCAGGCGCAGCGGGCTGCTCGGCTTTCGGCTCGGGCTTGCTGTCCAGCGGAACGGGCGGCTCGGCCTTCGGCTCGGGTTCCGGTTGCGGCGCGGGCTCGTCGGCTGGTTCGGGCGCCTGCGTGGGCTCCGAGGGCACGGGGCGATCCGGCGCAGGCGGACCGGCAGGCTGATCCGGTTCCTGCGAAGCGGGCACTGGGCGATCCGGCGTGGGCGGCCCGGACGGTTGGCCCGGCTCCAGCGCAGATGGGGCAGGTTCCGCAGGGGCGGCGCTCGCCTCGGCCGGTTTTTCGTCCTGGGAAGCCGGTTCCTTCGCCTCGGCCGCTTCGGCTGCCGGGCGCGGGCGGAACGCCACCGTCGGGCGATCCTCAGCAGGCGGCGCGGGCGCGGCGGGGGCCGGTTCCGGCTTGGCGGCTTCCGCCTCGGGAGCCGCCTCCGCTTCCGACGCGGCAGGCGGCGGCACCGGCGTCAGCGACGCCTCGCGCTCGAAATAGAGATGAATGACCATCTGCCCCAGGCGGATCTCGTCGCCATCGCGCAGGCGATAGGGCCGGTGCGCGCTGAGACGCTGGCCGTTAAGGAACGTCCCGTTACTGCTGCCGAGGTCCCACAGGTCCAGGCCATTCTCGTCGCCGGGGCGGATCGCCGCGTGGCGGCGGCTGACGCCCATCCGGTATCCAGCGAAGGGCGTCAGATCGATGTCGGGCTTGTCGCCGGTCGCCGGGTCGCGCCGCCCGAAAATCGTCTCGGACCCGGGATTGAAGCGGATCGGGTCGGGGCTGCCCTCGACTTCAAGCCGAACCAGCATCCCATGCTCAAACGTCGCCGTCCCTTGAATCGAGACGTCGGTCACGGTGCTGGCATCGACGCCAATATCGGGCAACTCGCTCTCAATGGAATCGAGCGCCCTGGTGCTAAGCGGTAGCTTCCCGATCAGGCTGGCGCCGCAGTTCTCGCAGAAGATCACACCCGGGCGATTCTGCTGTCCACAATTCGGGCACTTTTGCATTCAACACCCCCTCGCGTTGCGGGTGGCGCGTGGTGGATGACCTCGCCGAAATCCCAGAACCTGAGTACTACGCGGTGATTTCTTACCGTGTATGTTAGATGAGATTGCCGTATCACGCCAACAACCGCCCCCGTCCCCTCACATGCCACGCTGCAGCCGGAATGATATAATCACAAGATGCTTCATACGTACCGGCCCACCTATGAGTATCAGGACTTTATGACGCTCGATTTTCACTCAATTCGCGCGGTCGTGCTGGATATGGACGGCGTGTTGTGGCGCGGCCGCGAGCCGCTGCCCGGCGTGCCGGAGTTCTTCGCGTTTCTCCAGTCTCAGGCGCTGCCGTACGCGCTGGCCACCAACAACAGCACCACCTCGGTCGAAGCTTACGTCACTCGGCTGGCGGAAGTGGGCGTGCCCGCCACGCCCGAGCAGATTATCACATCCGCCGTGGCGACCGCCGCTTACGTCCGACGCCACTACCCGCCCGACACGCCTGTCTACATCGTCGGGGAAAGCGGGCTGCACCAGGCGCTATCCGACAACGGCTTCCGCGTCGATCCGGACGCCGCGCGGCTGGTGATCGCCGGGCTGGACCGCCAGCTTACCTACGACAAGATCAGGATTGCAGCGGCGCGCATTCGCGCGGGCGCCGATTTCATCGGCACGAACCCGGATCGCACCTTCCCCATGCCGGAAGGGCTGATCCCCGGCGCGGGGACCGTCCTCGCGGCGATCGAGGCGGCGACCGACGTCCGCCCGCTGGTGATCGGCAAGCCGGAGTCGCCGATGTTCGCGGTCGCCGCCGACCGGCTCGGCGCGACGCCCGACACGACGCTGATGATCGGGGATCGGCTCGATACAGACATCCTCGGCGCGCAACGTGCCGGGCTGCGGACGGCGCTGGTCCTGACCGGCATCACTACCGCCGACGAGGCCCGCACCAGCGACATCCAGGCGGACGCCGTCTTCGAGGGCTTGCCCGATCTCCACGCTGCCTGGCAGGCCAGTCTGGCGTACAGTCGCTAACGTATCAGGGTTTGTTGCCCGTTTCTGGTTACGGTTCGAAACATCGACGGAGTTAGCACTATGCCCAAACCAAGCTCATCGTCCCGCCTCGCGCTGATCGCGCTGTCCGCCACGCTGGTGCTCGCGCTGCTGGCGAGCGCAAGCCTGCAGGTACTCGCCCAGGGAAACGACCCCTCCCCTACCCCCGACGCTGCCCAGACGCCGGAACCGGCCGGGACGCCCGATCCTGAAGCGGGCTCCGATGGCGCAGGTGACAGTGACGCTAAGGGCAGCGCCGAATGGACATTTGCCGAAGACACCTTCACCAGCAACTATCCGCAGGGCTTCAGCTTCAGCGCGCAGCTTGAGAGCAGCGCCGGAGAAGTCGCCCGCGCGCGCGTCGTGTGGACGCACGCGCCCGGCACGCAGCGTAGCCGCCCGGCGCAGTACGACGCTGAAACCGATCGCTGGGTCGCCACGTGGAACGCTACCGGCGGTGACGCGGTTCCCCCCTGGGTGGGCGTGACCTACGTCTGGGAAGCGACCGACACCGCTGGCAACAGCTTCCAGTCCGAGCCGGTCGAGGTCGAATACGCCGACCAGACCCGCGAGTGGACTCGCACCGAAGGTCCCGACATCATCGTGTTCACAGAGAGCCTGCCGGAAGACGTCGGGCAGATGGTCGTCGATGCGATGGAGCGGCAGCGGGACTTGTTCGAGGAAGCGTGGGGCGGCCTGCTGCCATACAAACCACGCGCGATCCTCGTTGGCGACTATGAGGCGTGGGAAGAATGGCAGATCACCTTTGTCAATCCACGCGTGGCTGGTCTGACCACCTCCGACTGGGGTGGGACGGTGCAGCGAGTTCACGCGGGTGACTATCTCGACCTGGCGTATGGGACTGTCCCGCACGAGATCGCGCACCTCTACCAAAACGAATTTGTTGGCTTCCTGTCAGCGGGAAACTGGTTCATTGAGGGCAACGCGACCTTCTTCGAGGCAAACCAGCAATACGACTACTTGGCGCGGGTGCGCGGTATGGCGGCAAGCGGCAGTCTGCCAAACCTGTTGGAAGGTGTCGGCCCGCCAACGAGCGGCATCAACGCGCGTCAAGGCTACGATATCGGCTACACGTTCTTCGTGTGGCTAACCGAAACCTACGGCATCGAGGCGCACCGCGAACTGATGCAAGCCATCCGGGGCGGGATGGGCCGCAATGCTGCGCTGGAGCACGTCACCGGGCTGTCGGTGGCCGAGATCGAGAGCGCGTGGCGCGTGTGGCTCGGCGCGTCCGAAGTGGCGCCGACGCTGGTCCCCACGCCGACGATGCTCGTCTTCCCGACCGTCACGCCCTTCACGTTTGGCAACTGACGCGCCGCACTCCACGGCTGATTGTGTCGCGCCCCGGTTCTGTATGCCGGGGCGCGTTTTTTGCGGGTGGCGTCGGCGCAGCGGTGTGCTAGGATTCAGCAGTTAGCCGTTAGCGGTTAGCAGTTAGCTAACCCGATGTACAAGTTTGTCGACTGACAAAAAAGGGAGCGCCTTGCT
>CBINGT010000079.1:0-10894 GCA_966250245.1 uncultured Anaerolineae bacterium | reverse complement strand
ATGCCCGCGGTGTTTACCTTCAGCGGGATGTGCGTAGCGCCGCCGCCGTACATCTTGCGGCCGCGCACGCGCTTGCCATACTGCACCGGGATGCGGCGCGTGCCTTCCTGGACGTAGACGATGACCACGACCGTGAAGATCGTCAGCAGCAGGAACGCCAACAGGTTGAACACCCAGTTCGTCTGAAGCAGGCTGACCAGGTTCCCCGGAACACCCGCCACGATACCCGCGAAGATGATGATCGAGATACCGTTGCCGATGCCTTGCTCGGTAATCAGCTCGCCGAGCCAGATCGCGAACAACGTTCCGGCGGTCATGGTGATGATCACCGAGAGGGTGGTCAGCAGGTTGCTGTCGCTGCCAAAGCCGAAGCCAGGGATCAGCGTGGCGCCGACGATCTGGCTCTCGAAGATGTTGATTTGACCAATGGCCTGCAACGCCGCCATCGGGATGGCGAGGTAGTAGGTGTACTGGTTGATCTTCTCACGCCCGCCCGGTTCCTTGGCGATAGCTTCCAGCTTCGGGATGATGGGCGTCAGCAACTGCAGGATGATCGAGGCGGTGATGTACGGATACACGCCGTTCGCGATCACGCTGAAGTTGGAGACGGCTCCACCCGACAGCAGGTTGAGCACATTGAGAAAACCGGCCTGATCACCGCTGAAGAGCTGGTCGAGCGCGTCCCGGTCGACGCCGGGGACGGTGACGTGCGCGGCAAACTGGTAAATCACCAGAATCATGGCGGTGTACAGCATTTTGCGCCGGAGATCCGGCAAACGAAATGCGTTCCGCAGCGCCTCGATCATAATTACTTATCCTCTTCGCTCTATTCGATCGCTCGCAGCAAACGCCGCCAGCAACCGGGGGATGGCCCGGCGTGACCCTGCCATCGCCCCGGCCAACTCAGCGACGTGACGTTACTCGGCGGCCCGACGCTCGCGCAGCCGGGCGAGTTGTTCCTTGCGCAGCTTCTTGACGGTCGCCAGCGCGCCAGTCAGTTCCAGTTCCAGCGTCGTGACGCTGCCACCGGCTTTCTCAATCGCCGCCTGCGCCGTCTTCGAGAAGCGGTGCGCTGAGACCTGGAGCGGGATCGCCAGCTCGCCACGGCCCAGCACGACGACCGGATCGGTCGCCTTGCGGATCAGGCCGCGCTCGGCCAGCGCTTCGGGCGTCACTTCGGCGTTCGCTTCGAAGACGCGTGCCAGGTCTTCCAGATTGACTTCCTGATACTCCACGCGGAAGATGTTGGTGAATCCGCGCTTGAACGGCAGGCGACGCACCAGCGGAAGCTGGCCACCCTCGAAGTACGGCCCCTTGCCGCCGCCCGTGCGCGCGCCCTGGCCCTTCGTACCGCGCCCGGCCGTCTTACCCTGACCGGCGCTGATACCGCGACCTACACGCTTGCGCTGCTTCGTCGCGCCCTTGTCGGGACGCAGTTCATGCAGTTTCATTCGTCGATTTCCTCCACCTCGACCAGGTGGATGATCTTCTGGATCATACCACGGATAGGCGGTGTGTCTTCGTGGACCGCGCTCGAGTTCACGTGGGTCAGGCCCAGCGACTGGGCGGTCGCCTTCTGCCGCTTGTTGTAGCCGATCGGGCTTTTGACCAGAGTCACTTGCAACTTCTTAGGCATCGGCCTTGCTCCTGCGCTTCCAGAACGGCATAACCTGCGCCGGATCCTTGCCACGCATCCGCGCCAGTTCGGCGGCGTCGCGAAGCTGCTGAAGCGCCTCGAATGTCGCGTGGGCGACGTTCAGCGTGTTGGCGCTACCCTGGTTCTTGGTCAGGATGTCGCGGA
Source organism: uncultured Anaerolineae bacterium (assembly GCA_966250245.1). Lineage (GTDB taxonomy): Bacteria > Chloroflexota > Anaerolineae > Aggregatilineales > Aggregatilineaceae > DYGX01. The sequence continues at coordinate 9,093 of CBINGT010000079.1, read as the reverse complement.
TACCGGCCGCTTCGAGCACGGCACGCACGGGGCCACCGGCGATCACGCCGGTACCGGGCGAGGCGGGCTTCAGCAGCACAACCGCACCCCCACGGCGCGCGGTGACCGCGTGCGGGATGGTCGTATCGCTCAGCGCGACGGTAGTCATGTTGCGGCGGGCACGGTCCGACGCCTTGCGGATCGAGTCCGGGACGCCACGCGCCTTGCCGATGCCGATTCCAACCCGGCCATTGTTGTCGCCGACGACCACGACTGCGCGGAAGGCGAAGCGGCGGCCACCCTTCACGACTTTGGCGACGCGGGTAATGTCAATTACGCGCTCATCGAGTTCTTCGCGGTCATCTTCACGCCGCGGCCTCGTCTCTCGTCTTCCCATTGTCCTCTCCAGTTTTCAGCTTGCCGCCCGGCAAAGGAGCCGCTTCCGGCCCCTCTGCCTGGGATGCTACGCTACTAGAATTTCAGTCCGGCTTCGCGCGCGCCTTCCGCCAGGGCCTTGACGCGCCCGTGAAAACGGTAGCCGCCGCGGTCGAAGACGACCGTCTGGATGCCAACCTGCTGTGCGCGCTTTGCGATCAGCTCGCCCACCATTTTCGCGGCCTCAGACTTGCCCTTTCCGGCGACCTTGTCGCGCAGCTCGCGATCAATGGTCGAGGCTGAAACAAGCGTGTGACCGGCAGTGTCGTCGATCACCTGGGCGTAGATGTGCTCCAGGCTGCGGAAGACGTTCAGACGCGGGCGTTCTGCTGTTCCTGAGATCCGTGCACGGACCCGCGCGTGACGGCGCTTCCGTGCGACTCGGCTTTTTTCACTCATGGGTTCACTCTCTCGACACTACAGGCTAAGCTTTACCAGTCTTGCCGGCCTTGCGGCGGATATGTTCGCCCTGATACCGCACGCCCTTACCCTTGTAGGGTTCCGGCGGCCGCATCTTGCGAATATTCGCAGCCAACTCGCCGACCACCTGCTTGTCGATGCCGCGGATGCGGACGACGCGTCCGCGCTCCTCGACTGCAAACTCGCAGTTGGCGGGCGGCTCAACCGGGATCGGATGCGAGTAACCCAGGTGCATGATCAGGGTTTTCCCTTGCATCTCGGCGCTGTAGCCAACGCCTTCGATCTCCAGCACGCGCTCGAAACCCTCGCTGACGCCGGTGACCATGTTGGCGAGCAGGGCGCGCGTCATGCCGTGCAGCGCGCGGTGCTGCCGCTGGTCGCTCGGGCGCGTCACAGTGAGCACGCCGTCATCCAGGGCGATTTTCATGCTGGACGGGAACTGGTGAGAAAGCTCGCCTTTCGGCCCCTTGACGGTCACCGCGGTGCCGTCGATATTGACTTGTACCTTGTCCGGGATCGGAATCGGTTGTTTACCAATTCGAGACACGGTCCCTATCCTCCAATGCCTTCACTACTGTCGATACAGGCGCCGGGAGATGGGTGGGGCCAGGGCAGGTCGTAGAGCCTCTGGGCGAAGGCGGAGAGCAGTTGCTCGCCGCAGCCTCGCCCAGTCACTCTACTGGTGCCCGTTTAGCCCCAGAAGCGTTTCTCGGCGCTCTACTCTCCGGATTTACCAGACGTAGCAGAGTACCTCGCCACCCATGCCCTGGCGGCGCGCTTGCTGGCCCGTCATGATCCCCTTGGGCGTGGAGATGATAGCGATCCCCATCCCACTAAGCACCCACGGAATCTCGTTCTTGCCGACGTAGATACGGCGGCCGGGCTTGCTGACGCGTTCCAGCTTGCTAATGACAGGGCGCCGCTCGCGGCGCTTGCCCCAGTACTTGAGCTGCACGTGGAGCATCGGCGGGAACTCTTCGCTGACCGAGTACCCCTCGATGTAGCCTTCTTCGTGCAGAATTCGAGCGATCTCGACCTTCGTCTTCGACAGCGGGATGGCGACCGACGGATGCCCGGCCATCAACGCGTTCCGAATACGGGTCAGCATATCGGCGATGGGATCACTTTGCATCTTGAGACTCCCAGACGTCCTACCAGCTCGACTTCACCACGCCCGGGATCTTGCCTTCGAGGGCAAGCTCGCGGAAGTGGATACGGCAGAGGCCAAAACGACGGATGTATCCGCGCGGGCGGCCGCAGACTTTGCCCGAATGCGGGTCAACGTACTGGCAGCGATTCCGCACGCGAACCTTGTACTTGCGCCTCTTTTCGCGGGCGACTAGAGACTTTTTAGCCATCGGGTCAAACCTTCCTGAGTGTACCTGTACGATCGATCACTAGCGCTCGCGGAACGGCATGCCCAGCAGTTGGAGCAGGCGGCGTCCCTCTTCGTCGGTCTTCGCGGTGGTTACGATCGTGATTTCCATGCCGCGAACCTTGTCGATCTTGTCGTACTCGATTTCAGGGAACAGCAGTTGCTCGCGCAGGCCGAGCGTGTAGTTACCACGGCCATCGAACGAGTCCGGGCTGACTCCGCTGAAGTCACGGGTGCGGGGCAGGGCGATGTTCATCAGGCGGTCCAGCAGGGACCACAGACGCTCACCACGCAGGTCCACCTTGACGCCGATCGCGCGGCCCTCGCGCAGCTTGAACTGGGCGATACTCTTGCGCGCCTTCGTAATCACGGGCTGCTGGCCTGTGATACGGCGCAGATCCTCGACCGCACCGTCCAGCGCCTTGGCATTGTCCAGCGCCTCGCCGACGCCGATGTTGACGACGGCCTTCGTGATGCGCGGAACCTGCATCACGCTCTTGTAGCCGAACTCTTCCATAAGCGCGGGAACCACTTCGTTGCGGTACTTTTCCACCAAGTGATTCTGTGCCATGTATCCTAAACCCTCACTCCGCGTGCCGGTCATTCGATATCCTGACCGCACTTGCGACAGACGCGGACCTTGCGGTTGTTCTCGTTGATACGATAGCCGACGCGCGTGCGCGCCTCGCACTTCGGGCAAACGAGCATGACGTTCGACAGGTTAATCGGCGCCTCGAACTCGATGATGCCCGGCTGGACCTGCTGGCGGCCAGCTTGCACGGGGCGCTGGTGCTTCTTGACGATATTAACCCGCTCGACTACCACGCGGTCCTTCTTGGGAATGACCCGCAGCACTTCGCCGCGCGTCCCTTTGTCTTTTCCGGCGATCACTTCAACCGTGTCGCCCTTCTTGATTCTCTGCATTTCCGATTCACTCCAATCTCTGCCGGCTTGGCGCTACAGCGTTTCAGGAGCCAGCGAGACGATCTTCATGAAGCCCTTTTCGCGCAGCTCGCGGGCGACCGGCCCGAAGATGCGAGTGCCACGCGGGTCTTTGGTTTCGCCCTGGAGAATCACCGCGGCGTTGTCGTCGAACTTGATGTACGACCCATCGTTCCGGCGATACTCTTTGGCGGTACGCACGATCACCGCGCGCACGATATCACTCTTCTTCACCGACCCCTGCGGTGCCGCGGACTTCACGGTTCCGATGATGACATCACCGACCGTCGCGGTCTTACGCTTCGAGCCACCCATGATCCGAATGACCAGGATCTCGCGGGCACCGGTGTTGTCGGCGACCTTCAAGCGCGATTCGTTTTGGATCATTTCTAAAGCCTCACTCCGGGCAGCCCGTCCGGTTATGCCTCTTCGTTTTCAGGAGTCTGGAGCACTGCTTCGACCGCCCACTTCTTGGTCTTGCTGATCGGGCGGCTCTCGACGATGCGAACCACGGCGCCGACCGGAATGGCGTTCGACTCGTCGTGCGCCATGTACTTCTTCGACGTCCGGATCACCTTCTTGTACAGCGGGTGGCGCTTGGTTGTCTGAACCTCAACGACCACCGTCTTTTCCATCGAGTTGCGAATTACACGGCCCTGGAGCCGCCGGCGGTTATTGGGCATCACTTTCCTCCTGGACGAGCCGGGCTGCCAACTCGCGCTCGCGCTGAATGGTCAGATAGCGCGCCACGTCCTTCTTGAGCTGGCGGATGCGCGTGTAGTCCTCCAACTGACCGGATTCCCACTGGAAGCGCAGGTTGAACAGCTCTTGCTTCGCCTCGTTGATGGCGTTTGCCAGCTCTTCGTCGGTCATGCTACGGATAGTCTCAGATTTGCGAGCCATCAGACCGTCTCCTCACCCGAAATCGGATCGGTACGCTTGACGAAGCGAGTCGTGATCGGGAGCTTGAACGCCGCAAGGCGCAGCGCTTCCCGGGCGATCTCTTCGTCCGTCCCGGCCATTTCGAACAGGATCAGGCCGGGGCGCACCACGGCCACGTAATGATCGACCGAGCCTTTACCCTTGCCCATACGGCTTTCCGCCGAGCGCTTGGTCACAGGCTTGTCGGGGAAAATGCGAATCCACACGCGGCCACGACGCTTGATGTGACGCATGATCGTACGGCGGGCGGATTCGATCTGGCGGCTGGTGACCCACGCCGGCTCGAGGGCCTGCAGCCCGTATTCGCCGAACTGGACCACGTTTCCGCGCTGAGCCTTGCCCTTCATGCGGCCACGGAACTGCTTGCGGTACTTAACCCGCTTTGGCATCAACATTGATCGTTCACTCCTCGTAAGTCAGAACGTTGTCCCGGCGCAAGACCGGGTCACCGCGCCCGGTGGGGCGGGCGGGTTGGTTCTGCTTATTGGCTCACATAGACGTCGGTCGGCTCGCTGACCTTGGTTTCCTCGGCCAGCTTTTCGCCCTTGTAGATCCAGACCTTCACGCCAATCCGTCCGTAGCCGGTCAGCGCTTCAGCCGTGCCGTAGTCAATGTCCGACCGCAGCGTGTGGCGCGGCACCTGGCCTTCCATCTGCCACTCGCGGCGCGCCATTTCGGCGCCCGCCAGACGGCCGCTGACCTGGATCTTGATCCCCTTGGCGCCCTGGCGCATCGCCTGGCCGACGGCGCGCTTCATGGCGCGGCTGTGGCCGATGCGGCGCTCGAGCTGGCTGGCGATGTTCAGCGCCACCAGACGGGCGTTGAGATCCGGCTTTTCGATTTCCTCCACCTCGACCTTGACCTTCTTGCCGGTCAGTTCTTCGAGGCCCTGGCGCAGCTTCTTGACGCTGTCGCCCTTACGACCGATCACGATGCCGGGCTTCGCGGTGTAGAGCGTCACCTGAACCTGGTTCGGGTAGCGCTCGATCTCGACGCCGCCAATCCCTGCGCGCTCGGCTTCCTTCTCCACGTACTGACGGATACGGAAGTCTTCGTGCAACAGCTCGGTGTAGCGGTCGCCTTCCGCGTACCAGCGCGCGGACCAGTCGCGGTTGATCTTCAGACGGAAACCAACCGGGTGTACTTTTCGACCCATTGACTTATTTACTCCTCTTCACGCTCACTCAAAACGACGGTGAGATGCGTGAAACGCTTGACGCGTGGCTTATAGCGACCGCGCGCACCGGCCTTGACCCGCTTCAGCCGGGGGCCTTCGTCGGCCTTCAGCTCGCGGATGTACAGGTCCTGGCGGTTTAGCTCGAAATTCATCTCGGCATTCGCAACTGCCGACTCGACCAGCTTGCGGACGAACCCGGCGCCCTTCTGCGGCATGAACTGCAGCACGGTCAGCGCCTGATCCGCGTCCATGTTACGCACCTCGTTGCACACCAGGCGCATCTTCTGGGGCGAGATCGGCAGGTACTTAGCAGTGGCACGAACATCCATGGCGACTAATCCTTACTCCGTCTCGGCGTGCCTTAGCGCTTCTTCTTTTCGGCCATGTGCCCACGATACGTGCGCGTCGGCGCGAATTCGCCGAGCCTGTGCCCCACCATGTTCTCGGTGATGTAGATCGGCACATGGCGGCGCCCGTCGTGAACCGCGATCGTGAACCCGACCATCTGGGGAAAGATGACCGATGCCCGGCTCCACGTGCGGATCACCTTCTTGTCACCACGCTCGCGCATGGCTTCGACTTTCTTCATCAGCTTGGGCGAAACAAACGGCCCCTTTTTCAGCGAACGCGACATCCTAGCCTCCCATTACCCCTGACGACGCTTTCCGCGACGCCGCACGATGAACTTGTCCGTGCGCTTGTTATGCCGCGTCTTCGCGCCATGTGCGGGCTTGCCCCATGGCGTCTTCGGCCCCGCCATACCGATGGGCGCGCGGCCCTCACCACCGCCGTGCGGGTGGCTGTTCGGGTCCATGGCGGTACCACGAACGGTCGGGCGCCAACCCATCCAACGCTTGCGACCGGCCTTGCCCAACTTGATGTTGCCATGGTCGGTGTTGCCGACCTGACCCAGCGTGGCCATGCAGTCTTCGTGCACGCGGCGAACCTCACCAGACGGCAGGCGAATCTGCGCGTAGGTGCCTTCCTTCGCCAGAAGCTGAGCCGACGTCCCGGCAGCGCGAGCAAGCTGCCCGCCACGGCCCGGATACAACTCAACGTTGTGCACCAGCGAACCCACCGGGATCGCCTTGATCGGCAGCGTGTTGCCGACGCGCACTTCGGCGCGCGGGCCGCTGCGGACGGTGTCACCCACGCGCAGGTCCAGCGGCGCGATGATGTACCGCTTCTCGCCGTCGGCATAGACCAGCAGGGCGATACGCGCCGAGCGGTTCGGGTCGTACTCAATCGAGGCGACGCGCGCGGGAATATCGTGCTTGTCGCGGCGGAAATCGATCACGCGATAGCGGCGCTTGTGCCCGCCCCCGCGATGCCGAACGGTCACGCGGCCCGTGTTGTTGCGACCGGCCCGGCTGCGCTTGCTCTGCAGCAGTGACTTGGTCGGCTTTGCCCGCGTGATTTCCTCAAAGCTCGCGCCCGTCATGTCCCGGCGGCCCGGGGAAGTGGGCTTATACTTCTTGAGTGCCATTGTTTACCTCAGACTTTGCGGCGTGGCGCGGTCATTAGCCCCGTGAGGTGCGGATATCTGACCGGCGGACGCCTTCCCTCGGACTAGACGTTGAACAGCGTAATTTCCTGGCCGGGCTGCAGCGTCACTACCGCTTTCTTCCACGGCTTGGAGCGCACGTACATCTTGCGGCCACGGCGACCCCGCTTGGCGGGCATAATCATGGTGTTGACCTTGACGACGTTCACGTCAAAGATCTTCTCAACCGCTTCCTTGATCTGCACCTTGTTCGCGCGCTGTTCGACCTCGAACACGTACTGGTTGCCCGCGTCGGCCATCTGGTGCGACTTTTCGGTGATCACTGGGCGGCGGATGACGTCGTAGATGTGCAGTTGACCCTTACCCATCGCGTCTTAACTCCTCTAGCTCTTGGCCGCCGTGCGACCCAGGTGGTTCTCGATCACCTCGAGCGCCGCCTGCGGGATGATCACCCGGTCGTACATGAGCAGATCGCGCACATTCAGGTAAGTCGCGCGGAGCGTGCGCGCGTTGGCGAGGTTCCGCACGCTGTTTTCCAGCGCTTCGTCACGCTCTGCCACCAGGATCAGCGCGCTCTGATCGTTGCCAACCAGGCGATCCAGCGCCTTGCGAACTTCGCGCGTCTTCGGCGCATCCAGCGCGAACTGGTCCACGACGATGATCTGGTTGTCAGCGGCCAGCGCAGACAGTGCGCAGCGGAGCGCCTGACGGCGCATCTTGCGCGGCATCTGCTTGGTGTAGTCACGCGGGCGTGGGCCATGCGCGACGCCACCGCCGACGAAGATCGGGGCATTGCGGGAGCCGTGACGCGCCCGGCCGGTGCCCTTCTGACGATACCACTTCGACTTGGAACGGTTGACTTCGCTGCGCGTCTTCGCCTTAGCGGTGCCCAGCCGCGCATTCGCCATCTGGCGAACGTACGCTTGATGCATCAAGCCGCGGTTGATCTCCACCTCGAAGATGTCCGCGGGCAGCTCGACCGTGCCAACCTGGTCCCCTGCGATGTTATGAACAGGTACTTGCATGATTCCGAACTCCTCCGATGCGGCTCACCGCTAGCGGCGATTCTTCCGCGACTCTTTGATCAGCAGAATGCCGCCCTTGCTGCCGGGTACCGAGCCACGCACGGCGAGCAGGTTCTTTTCCGGATCCACGACGACGACTTCCAGGTTCTGAACGGTGACACGCTCGCCGCCCATCCGGCCAGCCATACGCGTGCCCTTCAGCACGCGACCGGGGGTCGAGGTTGCACCGATCGAGCCGGGCGCGCGTTCGCGGTCCGACTGACCGTGGGTCTTCTTCTGGCGGTTGAAGTTGTGGCGCTTGACCGTACCGGCCGTGCCGCGCCCCTTGGACGTCCCGACCACGTCGATCCGGTCGCCCTTCTCGAAGACGTCGGCCGTCAGACGCTGGCCTTCTTCAACATCCACCTCTTTGGTACGGAACTCGCGCAGATAACGAAGGTCCGGCAGGTTCAGGCCGTTGCGCTTCAGGTGCCCAACCTTGGGCTTGTTGAGGCGCGACGAGCCGTTCCGCTTCGGCGGCAGTTCTTCAAAGCCAAGCTGAACCGCCGTGTAGCCGTCTTTTTCTTCTGTGCGAATCTGGGTGACGTAGCATGGCCCAGCCTGGATGACGGTGACCGGGATGGCCTGGCCGTCTTCGCCGAAGATCTGGGTCATGCCCACTTTTTTGCCAATAATGCCCTTCATGCTGCCTCCAAGGGACTGTGAGTGCGGGGTCTCCCCCGCGCCACGCATCATCCCTGCCTCGCTAGTCTAGTCTTCCAGGTGTAGGTCGCTGGCCCCGCGTCTGCTTGCCCTGAGCCCGGTGGCCCGGCCAAGCGGCTTCGGCCGGCGCGACTAGATCTTGATTTCGATATCCACGCCCGCCGGCAGATTCAACCGCATCAGGGTATCGATCGTCTTCGCGTCGGGCTCCAGCACGTCGATCAGCCGCTTGTGCGTGCGGATCTCGAAGTGCTCCTGCGAGTCCTTGTCGATGAACGGCGAGCGACGCACGGTGAAGCGCTCGATGCGCGTCGGCAGCGGGACCGGGCCCACCACGCGGGCGCCGGTGCGCTCGGCCGTCTCGACGATGCGCTGGGCCGACTGGTCCAGGACACGGTGATCATAGGCTTTCAGCCGGATGCGGAGTTTTTGCTTGGCCATGTATTTTCCTCAGACTTCGCTCTTGTTTGAGAAGTCACTTGAGGGGCTGACAGATACCACCCGAGCCGGATGCAACTTGCCAGCCCCTTTGCTCACTATTCCAGGATTTCGGTGATGACACCGGCGCCGACGGTCAGACCGCCTTCGCGGA
>CBINGT010000078.1:0-10951 GCA_966250245.1 uncultured Anaerolineae bacterium | reverse complement strand
GGCTAACCGCTAACCGCTGAATGCTACCGCTGCTTTCGCGCTACTTCGCCAGTACCCGCGCCAGTTCGAACAGCGACGTGTCGAGCGTCTTGGTGTTGCTGACGACTTCCTCGTGCGGCGTGGTGACGATCTCACCTTTGCGCAGACCCACCAGCACGCCGTGGTTCCCGGCCGCTAGCTCTTGTGTGGCGCGTGCGCCGAGCCGCGTCGCCAGCAGGCGATCGGACGCAACCGGCATCCCGCCGCGCTGCACGTGCCCGAGCGTCGTCACGCGGAGCTCGAAGCCCAGGCGCGCCTTGTGCTCCTTGAAATACTGCGCCAGTCCGTCCGCTTCGGGCGTTGCACCCTCGGCCACGACGATGATCGCGTGCGCTTTGCCGCGCTCGTATGCTATGCGGATCTCCTCGGCGACCGCTTCGGGCTCGGTCGGCACTTCGGGGATGACGACCGCTTCGGCGCCGCCCGCGATGCCCGCCATCAGCGCGAGATAGCCGCTGTTGCGGCCCATCGTCTCAACCAGAAATGCGCGCTGGTGCGATGAGGCGGTGACTTTCAGCCGGTCGATCGCTTCAAGCGCGATGTTGAGCGCCGTATCGACGCCGATTGTGATGTCCGAACCGTACAGGTCGTTGTCGATGGTGGATGCAACGCCGACGACCGGAAAGCCCATCTTGTCCAGCTCATACGCGCCGGTCTGCGAGCCGTTCCCGCCGATGACCACCAGCGCCTCGATCCCGGCCTGGTTGAGCTCTCGCAGGGCGCGGCTGCGACCTTCCTCGGTGCGAAATTCTTCGGAGCGCGCGCTGCCGAGGATCGTGCCACCCTGCTGGATGATCCCACCGACGCTGCGCTGCCCCAGCGGGATGAAATCCCCTGCGATCAGCCCGGCGTAGCCGTGCTCTACGCCGAACACTTCCCACCCGTAATCAATTCCGCTGCGGACGACCGCGCGGATCGCGGCATTCATGCCGGGCGCGTCTCCGCCGCTGGTCAACACTGCGATGCGTTTCACCTAAAACTCTCCTTGTGGGAGCGCCCTGGCTGCGGGCGTACTCTCACACCGCAGCCAGGGTAGTGCCGAAAACCCTCACGCTTATTACCCGCCGAACATGCCGCCCAGACTTCCCATCATGCCGCCCAGGTCGCCCAGGTCCGACAGGCTCTTGTTGCCGCGCAGCAACTCGTCGAGTTGCTGGCCGATGGGGTCGGGGAGATGCTGGCGGAGTTGCTGCAAGACGGTTTCCACCGCTTGCCGCGCCTGCTCGTCTGAAAGGTTCACTCTCGATTTCACTTGCTGCACCAGCTCGTCCATTGTAGGGTCCTTTCGCTAGAAAAACGGTCAGCTAGTCGGTCTGTTACGAGCGCCCATGCAGCTTCTCTTCCAAGCAGAATATAGCAGCGCGATCCCCTGGCGCGGTAACCGGGCGGCGCGTTGACCGGCCGGGCGCGACCTCTTATAATCCCGGTCTGATTGGGAGTTTGCCACGCCGGGAGCAGCCGCTCCGTGACCGCGCCAGAGCCAACCGCACATCCCGCCAACGCCGCCGCGCCGGACCGTCCTCGCTGGCGAGCGGTCGTGTTGCTGTGGCTGGGGTGGTATCTCGCGCTGATCGTCTTTCAGCAGGTTGTGTGGGCACGCTTTACGCTCGACCGGCCCGATTTCGCGTATCCCTGGACTGGCGACATGACCGCCGGGTATGCCGACGGCCCCGAAACCGGCCCCTGGTTTTACGCCCGGTGGGACAGCCCGCGCTACGTCGCCATCGCGCGCGAAGGCTACCGGCCCGCCAGCGGCATCACGGACGACCGCGCCGCGTTCTACCCGGTCTACCCGCTGCTGATGCGCGCCGTGCATAGCGTGGCGCTGGCGCCGCTCGGCCTGGACGATTGGGCGCCGGGCGGCCGGGCGCACGCAAGCTATGCGCTGGCGGGGATGATCGTCTCGGCGGGGATGTCGCTGGTGGCGGCGCTGGCGATGTATGCGCTGGCGTGGGACCGGCTCGGCCCGCAGGACGCGTGGCGCGCGACGGTCTATCTGCTGATCTTCCCGTCCGCGCTGTATCTGGCGCAGGTCTATACCGAGGCGACGTATCTCGCGTTTTCGCTGGGGATGCTGGCGGCGCTCTACCGGCGGCGCTGGGCGATCGCGCTGCCGCTGATCGTGGTGGCGACGCTGACGCGGGCGGTCGGGCTGTTTCTGGTGTTGCCATTCGCGGCGGTCTGGCTGCGGGACTGGTGGAACGGGGTCCGCCCGCCGCGCTGGGCGCTGCTCGGCGTGATCGCGCCGCCGCTGGTGTGGCTGGCGTGGAACCGGTGGATCGCGTCGCTCGGCGTGGATCCGGTCGCGGTCTACGCCTCATTCAACCGCGAGGTGCTCAGCCTGCGCGGGCTGTTCGACCTGGTGGGCGACGTGCTGTACATCTTCCGCGAGCCGAACGCCGTGCACGTCGCGCTCGACCTGGTGATGGCTCTCGGCGGGATTGCGCTGTGCCTCGTTGCGCTGAAGCGGGAGCCGGGCCTGGCGCTGTACGGGCTCGCCGCGCTGGCGCTGCCGCTGAGCTCCGGCCAGCTTACCAGCATCAGCCGCTACGTGCTGGCGGCGGCGCCGGTGTTTCTGGTGCTGGCGCGTGCGGGGGAGCGGCCGGTCTTCGACCGGGTGTGGACGATTGTGTCGCTGCTGTGGTTCGCGCTGTATGGAGTGTTGTATGTCCACGGCTTCTGGCTGGCGTGATCGCGCACGCCTGCTGCCCGATCCCGCCATCCGCCGCGTGACATGGCTGTGGGCCGGGTGGGTTGCGATCCTGCTGCTCTTTCAGGCGGCGGCGTGGATGCGCCTGGACGTGACCGGGCCGGACACTTCCTACGGGTGGACGGTCGAGCACTCGACCGACACGCCGCGCACCGGGATCGGGCTGTCACACGTGCGCTGGGATTCCTACCATTACCTGCGGCTGGCGCAGTTCGGCTATCACCGCGCCGAGGACGCCGCGTATTACCCGGCGTATCCGGTCCTGATGCGTGGCGTGGCCAGAGCGATCACGCGCCCGCTGATGCCCTGGGCGAGCGCATTGCAGCAATACGCGGTCGCCGGGCTGGCGATCTCGATTGTGGCGACGCTGCCCGCTGTGTGGGCGATGCATGCCCTGGCGCGGGACGTGCTTGGCAGCGACGTCGATGCTTTGCGCGCGACCGCGTACCTGCTGATCTTCCCGACGGCGTTTTTTATGTTGCAGGTCTACACCGAGGCGCTGTATCTGGCGCTGGCGATCCCCGCGCTGCTGATGGCGGTCCGGCGGCGCTGGTGGGCGGCGGGCGCGCTCGCGGCGCTGGCGACGATTACGCGCGCAACTGGATTTCTCCTGGTTGGCGCGATCGGAGTATACTGGTACACGGACTGGCGAGCAGGTCGCCGCCCTGCGTGGCGCACGCTCGGCGCGCTGGGGCTTCCGGTGGGCGCATTTCTGGCGCACCGGCTGTTTCTGCGGCTGAGCGATTTGGACCAGGACGCCGCGTTTGCCGGATACGGACGGTCGGTGCTGAACCTGGACGGTCTGCGCGAGATCTCGCACCAGCTCGGGCAGATGGTGACCGATCCAATGGGCGCAGTGCAGATCGGGCTAGATGTCGCGCTGCCGTTGCTGGCGCTGTGGGGCTGCTGGCGCGTCCGGCGTGCGGCGCCAGGGCTGGCGCTCTATGGGGCGGCCGCGGTGATACTCCCCCTCGTCACCGGGACGCTGGTCAGTCTCAACCGGTACGCTTTAGCCGCGACGCCCGCCTTTCTCGGGCTGGCGACGGCCGGGCGCGATCCGCTGGTTGACCGGCTATGGACGCTCGGATCGGTGTTACTTCTTGCACTGCACGTTGTAACATTCGCGCATGGCTACTGGGCTGGCTAATGCGTATAATGAAGGGGCTTGGGCACTCCTAAGAGTTCTTTACCTCAACTAGTGGGCTTAAAGTCGACAGGTTGGATCATACTGGTGCCAGCGGGCGGAGAGACAGACGTCTCTGCCGCGACTGTACTGTGAGGATGCTATGCGTTTGATTTTGGTGCGCCACGGGCAGGCCGAGCACCGCATGGGTGAGGAAGGCGATAATCTATATCTGACCGAACTCGGCAAACGGCAGATCGAGCTGTTGGGCCAATGGCTCCAGCAAAACGAGCCGGGGATCAGCCAGATTGTGTGCAGCCCGCTGCGGCGCGCGCGTGAAACCACCGCGATCCTGGGTCGCTATATCGGCGCACCGGTGAGCGTGAATGACGACCTTCGCGAGACCGATCGCGATCTGCTGATGGAGTTGCCGCGCCTGGTGCATCCGTCCGACGTCGGCCCGCACTATTACGTGCTGCCGCACGACAACTACTATCAGCGCTTTGCGGAGCAGACGCGCCGCGTGCTGAATCCGCTGATCGAGAACCCGTCCTCGATACGCACGGTGGTCGTGGTCTGTCACGGCGGCACGGCGAGCACGATGGTCCGTATGCTGCTCCAGTGCCATCACCTGCATATCTGGATGCACAACGCAGCGATGCACTACCTGACCTGGCAGGATGGCCTGTGGGACCTGCGCGGGATTAACTACGTCCCGCACCTGCCAGCCGATATGCTGACAAGCTGACAACACCAAGGTCCAGCAGAGGACAGTAAAAAACAGCGAAGAACAGCCAATTCCCAGGGCTGTCTTTCGCTGTTTTTGTTACTTGTAGCTATATCTAGCTGCTTTTCCGCTACACGCGCACCAGCGAGCGAATATACTGCCGCATCATCAGCGCGGCGGTGACGCCCTCGCCTGCGGCGGCGGCGGCTTGCTTGGCGCTGCCCGCCCGCACATCCCCCGCCGCGAACACGCCTGGAATCGACGTCTGAAGCGTTTCGTCCGTCTTGATGAAGCCCCAATCATCCATTTCGAGCGTCCCCTTGAATGCCTCGCTGTTGGGGTTCATGCCGATCAGAATGAACACGCCGTCGGGGTGCTCGATCCGTTCTTCGCCCGTGACGCGATCCGCGATGCGCACGCCCGCCAGGTGCCGGTCTGGGCCGACCAGGAACTCGCGCACGTCCTGGTTGGTCTTCACCTCGATCCGGTCACATTCTTTGATCTTTTCCTGCAGTATGAGGCTGGCGGTTGGGCGGGGCGCGTATTCGAGGATCGTCACGTGCTCGGCGAACTGGCAGATGTGCAACGACTCCTGAAAGCCGCTGTTGCCCCCGCCGAGCACAAACACTCGCTTGCCTTCATAGAACGGCGCGTCGCACGTTGCGCAGAAGTGGATATTAATGCCGATCAGGCTCGATTCGCCCGGTACGCCGGTCCGCCGGTATTGCGAGCCGGTTGCGATCAGGACGGCATGCCCGCAATATTCGTTACCGTCCGCCGTGCGGACCAGCCGGTACGCCCCGTCGGTGGTCACCTCGGTGACGACCTGCGCCTGCAAGATTTCCACGCCGTTGCGCTCGGCCTGGTTGCGCAGCCGCCGCGCGAACTCCGCCCCGTCGATCCCCTCGTCAAAGCCGGGGAAGTTGTCCATCTGGCGTGTCATGCCGATCTGCCCGCCGATGCCGCTTTTCTCCAGCACCAGCGTCGAAAGGCCCTCGCGGCTGGTGTAGATGCCCGCGCTTAGCCCGGCCGGGCCCGCGCCGATGATGATGATGTCGTAGAACGTTTGCGAGGCCGAGATATGCAGCCCGAACTTTTCGGCAAGCTCGGCGTTGGACGGCTCGACGAGGATCGATCCGTCCGGAAAGATGATCGTCGGAATGCTGCGCATGCCGTTGTTGATGCGCTCGACTTCGCGGATCGCTTCGGGATGCTGCTCGATGTCGATGTATTCGTAGTGAATCCGCTGCTCGCCAAAAAACGTTTTTGCCCGCCGGCAGTCTCCGCACCAGTTCGCGCCATACATGCGGATGGTGGAAGAGGTGGGCTGATCTCCGTTCGACATGACACTCCTCGGCCTGACGCCGCCCTATTTTATTTTGGCCCCAAAATATTAATGAACTCTTTTAGTTTCTGCAAGCCTTTTCGCGAAAGACAATAAAGGGGCCGGTGCGATGCGTTGCCCGACCCCCTTCGTCATTCATCGATCGCGTGCGTCTCTCCGTATTAGCTGGGCGCCCAGGTCACCAGGCCGGTCTGGAACGGATCGGCCAGGTCGGGGTGCTGCGGGATGACGCGCACCGACAGCCCGCGCTTGCCGGTGGTGTGATAGCGGACCTTCGCGCAGAACTCGTGCACCGCCTCGCTGGATGCGCCGTTCGCCTTGCCGCAATAGTTCATGTTAAGCGCTTCGCCCGCGACAAGGTGGTTGCGGCTGTCGATGCTGCCGTAGTAGATCTGGACGCTCACGTCGCTCGGCTCCAGCTCGCCCAGGTCCACCAGCGCGCGGATCGTCAGCTCGTCGCCGACCTTGACTTGCTGCGGCGCGACTTCGACTTTCGTGACGCGCACGCCGCTCCAATGCTGCCGGACGCGCGAGCGCCAGTCGGCGAAGCCCTTGCCGCGCGAGATGTCTGGCTGGGTGAGCGTCTCGAACCGGCTGTGCGCGGGCATGTAGTAGAGCTCGGTATACTCGCGCACCATGCGGTAGGTGTTGAAGTACGGCGCCAGCTTGCGTATGCTGTTCTTGATGCGCTGGATCCACTCGCGGGGCAGGCCGTCGCGGCTGCGGGTGTAGAAGGTTGGGATGATGTCCATTTCGAGCAGGTTATACAGCGCCTGCGCCTCGATGTAGTCTTGCAGGTCCCACTCGTCCTGGTCGTATTCCTCGCCGCTGCCGATCGCCCAGCCGAGCGTCGGATCGTAGGCTTCCGCCCACCAGCCGTCGAGGATGCTGGCGTTCAACCCGCCGTTGTAGATGACCTTCATGCCGCTGGTGCCGCTGGCCTCTTTCGGGCGGCGAGGCGTGTTCACCCACACGTCGCAGCCCTGTACCAGATAGCGCGCGATCGCCATGTCGTAGTTCTCGAGGAACACGATCGCGTGGCGGAACTCTGGAAGTTCGGCGGTCTTCACGATCTCCTTGATCAGCTCTTTGCCGAGGTGATCGTGGGGATGCGCCTTGCCCGCGAAGATCAACTGCACCGGGCGCTCGGGGTTGTTCAGAATCCGCGCCAGACGCTCTTTGTCGCGGAAAAGCAGCGTCGCGCGCTTGTACGTGGCGAAGCGCCGCGCAAAGCCGATCGTCAGCGCGTCCGGGTTGAGCGCTTCACGTGCGTTCTCGATCTCGGTCTGCGGGGCGTTCCGCGCGACAAGCTGCGCTTCCAGCCGCTCCCGCGCGAAGGCGACCAGCCGGTCGCGGCGTCGTTCGTGCGAGCGCCATAGCTCCGCGTCGGGGATGCGCTCGACGTCGCGCCAGATGTCCTCGTTGTCGGGATCGTCGCGCCACGCCGGGTCTAGATAGCGGTCGAACAGCGCGGCCATGTCGCCGCTGATCCAGCTCTGAATGTGGATGCCGTTCGTCACCGAGCCGATCGGGATCTCATGCTCCGGCACGTTCGGATAAAGCCATTGCCACATCGCGCGGCTGACCGAGCCATGCAGCTTACTGACCGCGTTCGCACCGGACGACAGGCGGAGCGCCAGCACCGGCATGCTGAACAGGTCGAAGCCGCCCATGTTCTCACGGCCCAGGTCGTGGAACTGCTCGCGCGTGAGGCCGAGTTCTTTCCACAGATATTCAAAGTGCTCGTCGATCAGGTCGTAGCCGAAGCGCTCCAGCCCGGCGGGAACCGGCGTGTGCGTGGTGAAGATGTTCCCCGCCGCGCAGATGTCCGCCGCTTGCCAGAAGTCCAGCGACGGATTCTTCTTCATGGCGAGGCGGATGCGCTCCAGCGCCAGGAAAGCGCTGTGGCCTTCGTTCATGTGGAAGACCGTCACAGGCAGGCCAAGCGCTTCGATAAGCCGCACGCCGCCGATGCCGATCAGGATCTCCTGGCGGATGCGAGTCCGCTTGTCGCCGCCGTAGAGCCGGTCGGTCAGATCGCGGATGAAGTCGGGATTGTCGTCGCGGTTGGTGTCGAGCAGGTACAGTGGCACGCGCCCGACCTGCACCTTCCACACCTGCACCTTGGCGGTGGTGTTGGCGATCGGGACGTCCAGCACAAGCTGCGTGCCATCACCGTTGGTGACGGGTTTGACGGGCAGGTTCGCGTAGTCGTTGATCGGGTACGATTGCTGCTGGTAGCCGTCCGCGTTGAGGTACTGGTGGAAGTAGCCTTCTTCGTAGAGAATGCCGATCCCCACCAGCGGCAGCCCGAGATCGGATGCGCTCTTGAGGTGGTCGCCGGACAGCACGCCCAGGCCGCCGGAGTAATTCCGCAAGCACTCGGTCAGCCCGTACTCCATCGAGAAATAGGCGATGATCGGCTGGTCGACCTCATCATAGTGCTGCGCAAACCACGTCTTGCTGGACGGGTTCATATAGGCGTCGAAGCGGCTGCACACCCGGTCGAGGTGCGCCAGGAACGCTTCGTCTTGCGCGGCTGCTTGCAGCGT
This sequence comes from uncultured Anaerolineae bacterium, assembly GCA_966250245.1. Taxonomy (GTDB): domain Bacteria; phylum Chloroflexota; class Anaerolineae; order Aggregatilineales; family Aggregatilineaceae; genus DYGX01. Next base: position 2,455 of record CBINGT010000078.1, on the reverse strand, counting down.
CTCCTGGCTGATTAGCCCCAACATCGCGACCGGGTTCCGCTCGGTCTGGGTCCACAGGTCGCGGTCGAGGCGTCGGAAAAGCGCGATGGTCTCATGGTCCCAAGACCATCGCAGGTTGTAGGCCAGATCCCGCAAGCGCTCAAGACTGGGCGGCAGATTCGGGATCACCTCTACCGTCGCGACTGGTTTGACCATGCATTTTTCTCCTGATTAGCGCGCCGAAAGCGCGCCATAGTGGTGTCAAATTTGGGCACCGGAGCGGAATCCGGTGCGGTGTGAGCATAGCAAGCAGCCGCCGATTTGCCAAGATAGCCCGCCTGCGCCGGGGGAAATAAAAAAGACCCGGAGAACGCTCCCCGGGTCTGGTGATGGCTGGCGCGCGAGACTTATTCGCCCGTCAGCGTCATCAGATAGGCCACCAGATTATCGAGCTGATCGTCGGGCAGCTCGTACGGCGGCATAACGTTTTCATAGCCTTCGACGACGTGCGCGCTCGGGTTGGTGATCGACTCGCGGATGTATTCGGCTGCGCTCTGTTCGGTGCGCTCGTTGGCGACCGTCGCGATATTGTGCAGGGGCGGACCAGTCATCCCCTCGACGCCCTCTTCAACGGCGTGGCAGCCGCTGCAGCCCTGTTCAGCGAAGACGGCGGCGCCCGCTTCCGGATCGCCCGCGACGACGCCTAGCGCGTCCCCGGCTTCATCCGCGGCCTCACCGACCGCTTCACCCATGTCATCGGCGGCGTCGCCTGCCGCATCGCCAGCATCGTCAATCGTATTTGTCACTTCAGGCTCGTCATCGCCGCACGCGGCCAGCCCCAGGCTGAACACGGCGGCGAGGACGAACAGGATCAGCGTCCAACGGCGTGAAGTCATAGCCCTCTCCTTCACTCACTCACCGAGATGGTTCCAATAAGACGGTCACAGGCAAACAATCACACAGACCAGTCGCGGCGCGGCCAACGGCACGCCATTTACCAGCGTACAGCCGGTTATCGGGGGATACATGAGCCAAGCGGCGCAGTCTGAGGTGGTCCACTTGACCCGTTTGGAATGGAGAAAGGGAGTAGGGAGTGGGGAGTGGGGAGTAGGGAATAGGGGGCGCTTACAGCATGTCCACTTCGCGGTCGATGGGCAGCAGCGAAACGACCGGGATGTCGCTCGTGTCGTCCAGGTCCACGTCGACCGGGTCCACGATGCCGGGCCGCCGGACCGTTTCCTCGGCGTCCGGCAGTTCCAGCACGACGGGCGCGGTCAGGGGCAGCGTCATCGAGACGGTCGTTCCGCGCTGAGGCACGCTGGCAATCGCGATCGCGCCGCCGTGCGCCTTGATCACACGCTGCGTGATGTACAGGCCCTGCCCGGTCCCTGGCCGGTGGATCGGGTTCCCGCGCGCGTCGCGGGGCCTGCCCCGGTAAAAGCGAGTGAACACCTCGGGGAGTTCGTCGGCCGCAATTCCGTAGCCCTGGTCCTGAATGTCAATCTCGGCCATGGCGGGCTCGCGCAGGCGCGCGCGGATGGTGATCAGGATCGCGCTGTTCGGCGGGGAATACTTGATTGCGTTGTCGAGCACGTTGCCAATCGCCCAGCGCAGCCGCCGCTCGTCGCCCAGCACGTAATATCCGCGCGCCGCGAACTTGACCCGCAGTCGGATCCCGGCCGCCTGCGCCACCGGTTGCCACTCGCGCGCCGCGTCCTGCAACAGCTCATTGAGTCCGAGCGGGCGCAGGTCGGTTGCCAGATCGCGCGGCTCGAAGGTGCTGAGGTCTTGCAGGGCCGCGATTACCTGCTGGACGGAGCGCGTGTTTCGCGTCACCTCGCGCGCCAGATCGTCCAGTGACGGGTAGTCGAGGGCCGAGCCGGGCGCGGTGACCTGCATGCTGAGTTGGTCGAGAAGCTCCGCCCGCGCGCGCTCGCGCTCCACGTCGGCGGTCACGTCGCGTATCAGGACGACCGTGCCCAGCCGCACTCCTTTCCGGCTGAGCAGCGCCGCAGCCTGCGCCTGGAGCATCTTCCCCTCAAATGGGATGCGCGCCGGATTGCCCAGCGCATAAATGCCGGGCGCCAGCGCCGGGCCGAGCGTCGTGCGGATAGCTTCGGTTAGCTCGTGCAGCCGGGCGGCGCGGAACGCTCGCTGGCTGCCGAGCAATTGGCGCGCCGCGTCGTTGATCAGCAGCACGCGCCCCTCAAGGTCCTGCACGACCACGCCTTCCGGGATCGACTCCAGCACGGCCAGCAGGTGCGCGGTTTCCTCGCGCTGACGGCGCAACGAGCTGGCCAGGTCACTCGGTGGCGTACCGTCCGGCTCGATTGCGAAGTACGCTTCGGGCGGGATCTCCGGCGCGCGCTCGTAAGTCAGGAAGCCAGTGAGCTGGTGCGCCAGGCCGATCACGCCGAGCGACGCCGCCCCCGCCAGCAACGCCATCACCACCGCCAGCAGGCGGCTTGACTCCTCG
>CBINGT010000077.1:0-10953 GCA_966250245.1 uncultured Anaerolineae bacterium | reverse complement strand
CACGCATCTGGCCGAGCTGGTCCATTTGCTCGGCGATAAGCTGCACCCTCTGTTAGTAAAGCGGATTCGCCACGAAGTCGACCGGCGCATTCTGACGCCCTTCCTGACGCGGCATGACCACTGGTGGCTTCATCCGACGCCGGGACACACCACCTGCAACTGGACCGCTGTCTGTTCGGGCAACGTGATCGCGACCGCGCTGTACCTGGAGTGCGATCTCGCCCGGCTGGCCGAGATCATCGCGCGCGGGGCCCGGTCGCTGGACGACTATCTGGCGACGTTCGATGCCGACGGCGGCAGCACCGAAGGACCGAGCTATTGGGGCTTCGGCTTCGGGAACTACGTCCTGGCCGGACATCTGCTGTACCAGCGGACCAACGGGCGGATCGACTTCTTCGCGGACGATCTGATTCGCAAGGCGGCGCTGTTCCCGCTGCGCACGCTGCTCAGCCCGAACCGCTTTGCCAACTTCTCGGACTGCGAGCCGGACATCACGCTGCCGGTCCCGCTGCTGGCGTTCCTGGCGCGGCATTTCCAACTCGATGAGCTGATGCGTCTGGCGAACGCGCACACGGCCGTGACGCCACATCGCAATCACAGCCCGCTGCTGTGGAAGCTGCGCGAGCTGTTCTGGCGCCCCGATCCGGCCGCTGGATCGCAGGCGATCCCGGCCAAGCACGACTGGTACCCCGGCATGCAGTGGATGATCGCCCGGTACGACCCCGCCGATCCCGATGCGCTGGTTGTGGCGGTGAAGGGCGGGCACAACGACGAGATGCACAACCAGAACGACGTCGGCAACCTGATCGTGCACCACCACCAGACCGGGGTGGTGGCGGACATCGGGCGAGGACGTTATACGCGGCAGTATTTCTCGGATGGCCGGTACAAGGTTTTCGTCAATACCTCGCTGGCGCACTCGGTCCCGGTGGTGAACGGCTGCCCGCAGCCGCCCGGCGAGCAGTACGCCGCGCGGGTGCTGGCTCACGAGGCGTCGGACGTTGCAGACCGGCTGTCGCTCGATCTCAAGGATGTGTATCCACCGGAAGCGGATCTCGCCGCGCTGACGCGCACGGTGACGCTGCACCGCGAGGCGCCGCACGGCTGGGTCGAGCTGGTGGACGAGGTCGCGTTCGCGTCGGGGAAGGGGACGTTTGAGTCAGTCCTGACGACGTTCGGCAGCGCGACGGTTGGGCCGGATGCTGTGCGCATCGAGGCGGATGGCGCCGCGCTGGACGTCCACTACGATCCGGCGGTGGTAGCGGCGCGGGCCGAGGTGGTGAAGGATGTGGATCTCGCCATCGGGCCGCGTGACGTGACGCGCGTGATCTTCGCCCTGGCTGCTCCGGCGCAGTCCGCGCAGGTCTGCCTGCGAATGACGATTCCGTAGCTAAATGCAAACGCTGCCCCACAAGCCGAAGCAGATTGTGGGGCAGCATTTTTTTTGGTTGTGCTAGAGATACCTAATCCACGATCAACGCGCCGTGCGCGGGCTCGAAGCGCGCGCTGAAGTGCCGTAGCACCGGCGGCTCTTCCACGATCCGCACGCCCCGGATGCGCTCGCACAGGCTCTTTACGTAGAGCAGTACCTCGGCGACGTAGTCCACATGGCTCTGCGTATATACCCGCCGGGGGAACGCCAGCCGCACCAGTTCCATCGCGGCGGGGCGCTCGGTTCCATCCGGCTGGCGGCCGAACATCACCGTCCCGACCTCAACCGACCGGATGCCGCCCACCAGGTACAACACGAGCGACAGCGCCCAGGCGGGATACTCGTTCGGCGGGATGTGTGGCAATAAAGCTCTCGCGTCGATATAGACGGCGTGCCCGCCCGTCGGCTGCACAATCGGGATGCCCCCCTGCGTCAGAATCTCGCCCAGGTACTCGACGGAGCGGATGCGATAGCGCAGATAGTCTTCCTGTAGCGCTTCGTACAGGCCCACGGCGATCGCCTCAAGGTCGTACCCGGCCAGACCGCCATAGGTGACGAACCCCTCGGTGAGAATCAGCGTGTTCTTGCACTGCTGCGCCCATTCGTCGTCGTTGAGCGCCAGGAACCCGCCGATGTTTGCCATACCGTCCTTCTTGGCGCTCATGGTGCAGCCGTCAGCGTAGCTGAACATCTCGCGCGCGATCTCTAACGGCGATTTGTCGGCGTAACCCGGCTCGCGCTGCTTGATGAACCAGGCATTTTCGGCAAACCGGCAGGCGTCCAGGAAGAACGGCTTGCCGTACTGATGGCACAGGTTGCTGACTGCGCGGATGTTTTCCATGCTGACCGGCTGCCCGCCGCCGGAGTTGTTCGTCACGGTGAGCATCACCAGGCGGATGCGCGGCCCTTCTTCTTTTAGCAGCGTTTCAAGCGCCGCCAGATCCATGTTCCCCTTGAACGGGTGGATCAGCGCGGGTTGGACGCCTTCGGGAATCGGGATGTCGCGGGCGATCGCGTTTCGCTTCTCGACGTTGGCGCGTGTGGTGTCGAAGTGCGTGTTATTCAGGACGATCTCGCCCGGCTCAACTACGGAGCTAAAAAGCACGCGCTCGGCGGCGCGCCCCTGGTGTGTGGGGATCACGTGCTTGAAGCCGGTGATGTCGCGGACGGCGGCTTCGAACTTATAGAACGACGCGGCGCCCGCGTACGATTCGTCGCCCTGCATCATCCCCGCCATCTGGCGGGACGACATCGCGCCGGTGCCGGAGTCGGTCAGCAGGTCGATCAGCACATCCTCGGCTTTGAGCAGAAAGAGGTTATATCCGGCCGCATCGAGGGCTGCGGCGCGCTCGGCGGGCGTGGTGCGCCGGATCGGCTCGACGACCTTGATGCGGAAGGGTTCGATGATGGTCTTGAAGTCCATGAATTCCATAAGATGCTCCGTAAATGCTCGTTAAAAAATCTGAGATGAGCGCGCCGGTTGCCGGTGATGGATCGGTGGGGCGTGGCCGTGTGCGCTGGCACGAGTATAGCCGCGCGCGCTGCGGACCGATAGTGAAGCGATGGTCGTTAGCGTAAGGGGCGCTGTCGGGCTACGATCGGGGGGTGCGCCTGGAAATTCGTGGCAGGAAAGGGCGGAGCCAACGATGCAAACGGTGTCTCCTGGTGATGTGGGCGTTTCTGCAGAACGGCTGGCCACTCTCGACCGCGCGCTGCAACGCTATGTGGACGACGGCAAGCTGGCTGGCGTGGTGGTTGCGCTGTCGCGATGCGGCCAACCCTTTCACGTTAAGGGATACGGGTTCGCCAACCTCGCCACGCGACAGCCGATGCAACCCGATACGCTGGTTCGCCTGTGGTCCGTCACCAAAGTGATCACGGCGATCGCCACGCTGATCTGCTACGAGCGCGGCGAGTTTGTGCTCGATCAGCCGGTGGCGGATTTCATCCCCGCGTTCCGGTCCACGCCAGTGTACGCCGGGATGGATGGCGACCAACCGCGCCTGGTCGAGCAGCAGCTTCCGCTGACGATTCGACAGCTTCTGTCCCACAGCGGGGGGATCGCGTCGGGTTTTGGCGGCGCGACGGAACCGCCGGAAGCGATCATGCGCGAGACGATTTCCCGCTGCCGGGAAACGCGGTCCTCTCTGGCGGACGTGGCGGAAGCGATCGCGCAGGTGCCGCTGGTCGCGCAGCCCAACACCCTCTGGCGCTATGGCGCGTCGTACGAGGTCCTGGCGCGGCTGGTCGAAATCGTCTCCGGGCAGACCTACGACGATTTCTTGCAGACGCACATCTTCGATCCGCTGGACATGGCTGACACGGGATATCTCGTCACAGACGCGAAGCTTGAGCGCTTCAGCGCATTCTACACAATGACCGAGGGCGAAGGGCTAACCCTGATCGAAGCGCCCGACCAGAGCATCCATTATGTGCCGGACGGGCACCTTCCGCCGGACACGTGGACGCCGGGCGGGTATGGCCTCGTATCGACCGCGCTCGACATTCACCGGCTGGGGATGATGCTTTTGCGGCGCGGTGAGTTGAATGGAACGCGTATTCTCGCGCCCAGCACGGTCGACCTGATGACCACCAACCACCTGCCGCCCGCGCTGATCCCGTATGGGTTCCCCAATGCGCGGCCGATCTATGGCTACGGGCACGGCCTGGGCGTGCATACGCTGATGGATCGCGGGCTGGCGGGAACTCCCTGCGCGAACGGGGAATACTGGAAGGATGGCGGATCGGGCACGCTGCTGTGGGTCGATCCACACTACGAGCTGGTCGGCACGGTCTGCTACCAGCTCGATCCGTTCTGGCTTTATCCGGTCTTTGCGACGGTCAAGGCGCTGACGTACCAGGCGCTGATGGACTGAAAAGACGCACCCGTCACTGGCGCGCTAATCCATCACCGCGCCGCGCAGTTGCAATTCCTCTGCGAAGTGGCATGCCGCGAAATGCCCGTTCCCGAAATTCCGGAGCGCGGGCGTTTCGGTTTTGCACCGCTCCTGCGCGTAGGGGCAGCGCGGATGGAAATAACAGCCTGACGGCGGGTTCGAGGGGTCCGCCACCTCGCCCTTCAGGCGGATGCGCTCGCTCCGCTTGCGTTGTTGCGGGTTGGAGATCGGCACGGCGGACATCAGCGCTTCGGTGTAGGGGTGTTTGGGGTTGGTGTAGATGTCCAGCCCTTCCGCGATCTCCACGACTTTGCCAACGTACATCACGATCACGCGATCGCAGATGTGGCGAATCACGCTCAGGTCGTGCGAGATGAACAGATAGGTCAGTTTGAAGTCGCTCTGCAACTCTTCCAACAAGTTGAGGATTTGCGCGCGGACCGACACGTCCAGAGCAGACACCGCTTCATCTGCCACGATCAGGTGGGGATTCGTAATCAACGCGCGCGCAATCCCGACCCGCTGGCGCTCGCCGCCGCTAAACGCGTGTGGATAGCGCACCATGTATTCGGGCCGCAGCCCTACGCGTCTCAGCAGATAACCCGCGCGCTCTTTCATCTCACTGCGCGAGAACCCGCCCCGGTTCCTGAGCGCCTCGGTAATGTTCTCATACACCGTCATGCGCGGATTGAGCGACGAATACGGGTCCTGAAAGATCAACCGTACCTCGTGGCGGTAGGGCGTCAGCTCGCGCGTATCGAGCGCAGCGAGATCGACGCCGCGCGCCACCTGAGCGGTGTCCGCCGGGTTGGCGCCATACGCGGAGCCTGATTCAGACTGGTGTGCGTTGTTTGAGTGAAAGGTGGTGTTGTACAGGATCGATCCTGCGGTCGGCTTGTAGGCGCGGACGATACAGCGCCCGACTGTCGTCTTGCCGCAGCCGCTTTCGCCTACCAGGCCGAGCGTTTCACCGGCGCGGATGTCAAAGCTCACGTCGTCAACGGCTTTGGTGTATCCCACGATGCGCGAGAACAACCCTACTGAGATCGGGAAGTGCATCTTCAATCCCCGGATCTCCATCAGGTTATTCGGGTTTTCGAGCGTGTGCAGATGCTCGCTTTGTTCCGTTTTTGTGCGTTGTTCAGCCATGGGAGACAGCCTTTGAGTTAGGGTCGTGTGCCGCGACGTCCTCGTACAGCAGGCAGCGTACTTCGTGGTTTTCGCTCAGGCGCGTGTTGGCCGGTTCGATCTGGCTGCACAGGTCGAACCGCTGCGTGCACCGGGGGTGGAAGTAGCACCCTGATGGCCGCCGGTAAGGGCTTGGAACCATCCCTTTGATTGGCACCAGCTCCTCGCGCCGCATCGCGATCTTGGGGATGGAGTGGAGTAGCGCCTGGGTATACGGGTGTTTCGGCTCGTTGAAGATGGTGTAGACATCGCTGCGCTCGACGATCCGCCCCAGATACATCACGGCGACGTCGTCGGCGATCTCCGCGACGATGCCCAGGTCGTGCGTGATGAACAGCAGCGCCATCCCGTAATCGCTCTGAAGCTCGAGCATCAGATCCAGACTCTGCGCCTGCGTCGTGACGTCCAGCGCGGTGGTCGGCTCGTCGGCGATCAACAGCTTCGGGTTGCACGACAGGGCCATCGCGATCATCGCTCGCTGGCGCATGCCGCCGCTCAGGCGGAACGGGTATTCGTCGACCAGACGCTCCGGCCGGGGAATGCCCACGCGCTGCAACATCTCGATCGCCCGGTCCCGCGCCTCTTTTTTCGAGACGTTGTTGTGAAGCTGTACCATCTCGATGATCTGCGCGCCGATGGTGTGCATCAGGCTGAGCGAGGTCATCGGCTCCTGGAAGATCATCGCGATTTCCTTGCCCCGAATGTCGCGGATTAGCTCTCCCTTCGGATCGAGCTTCGCCAGATCGATAACCTCTTCCTGGTTGTTGGGTCCGGTGCGGTGCAGGAGTATTTCCCCTGAGACGATCTTGCCGGGCTTGCGGACGATTTGCATGAATGCCCGGCTGGCGACGCTTTTGCCGCAGCCGCTCTCGCCTACCAGGCACAGGGTTTTGCCCCGTTCGATCGTCAGATCGACGCCGTCGACAGCTTTGACCACTCCCTCGTCGGTGAAGAAGTGGATTCTCAGGTCGGATACTTCGAGCAAAGGTTCAGCCATGTCGTGTCTCGCTTCTAGTATGGGTCTGCCGCATCACGCAGGCCGTCACCCAGGAAGTTGAACGCCAGTACGATGATGATGACCGCCACGGCGGGCCAGAGCAGCCAGGGATACAGCGCCAGCACGGCGACCCGCTGGGTTTCCTGCAACATGACGCCCCAACTGACCGCCGGTGGCCGCAACCCCAGCCCCAGAAAGCTGAGCGCCGTTTCCCCGATGATCATCCCCGGCAGCGCCAGCGTCAGTGAGGCGATGATGTGGCTGTAAAAGCTGGGCAGCATGTGCCGGAAGATGAGCCGCCTTTGCGGCGCCCCATCGAGCCGGGCCGCCAGGATGAAGTCGTCCTCGCGCAGCGATAAGAATTTCGAGCGAACCACGCGGGCCAAACCGGTCCAACTGCGCAACGCGATCAAGATCGTGATGATGAAGTACACCCGCTCAACCGACCAGTCGAGCGGGACCGAGGCGGCGATCGCCAGCATGATCGGCAGGTCCGGCACCGACATGACGATTTCGATCAGGCGCTGAACGACGTTATCGACCCACCCGCCAATCAAGCCGGACAGGCCGCCCAGCACGATCCCCAGGACGAGGCTGAGCACAACGCCCGCCAGGCCGGATCGTAGATTTGAATGCCGCTGCCCCTGCGCGTGCTGTAGATCAAGCGGCTTAGCACATCCCGGCCAGACTGGTCTGCGCCCATCAGATACATCGGCTGGGTGGGATCCTTCGGGCCGAAGAAGTGGCGGTCAGTGGTGAAATATAGTTTGTTGAGGTAAGGGATCGGCAGCCAGTGCAGGCCGACCTTGTAGCTCGATCCTCTGACAAAAAAGCCAACGTCTATTTTGCTGTTTTCGTCTACTTCCCAAATCTTTTTAAACGACCGTGGATCGCGCTCGAACTTCAGACCCTTGACGTGCAGATCGAGCTTCCCGTTGTAAAAGAAATGAATCGGCTGGGGCGGGGCGTACACGTAGTCAGCGATATATTGGGTGCGGTGCCATGGGGCAAAAAACTCTGCGAAGATGGCGACGACGTAATAGAGGACGATGATCCCCGCGCTAATCATCGCGAGTTTATGCTTGCGGAACTTCCACCACATGAGTTGCCATTGCGTGGCAACCTCTAGCCTCAGATCATCTTCGGTTTCCGCAGCTGGTAGACTGCCCCCTAACGGGCTGTCGTACTCAGAAGCATTTTCGCGTATGGTGACATCCATCCGATTCACTCCAACTTCACTCTACTGCAGCCGGATACGGGGATCGAGGACCGCCAGCAACAGGTCGCTGATGAACGTGCCGAGGACCGTCATGGTGCTCAAGATCAGGATGATTCCAGCGGCAACGTACATATCCTGGTCGAGCAGCGCATTGTAGACGACCGGTCCGGTTGTCGGCAGGTTCAGGACGATCGACACGATCAACTCACCGGCGATCAGGCTCGGCAGAATCCAGCCAATCGTGCTCACGAAGGGGTTGAGAGCGTGGCGCACTGGATATTTCCAGAGCAAAACGCCTTCGGATAGCCCTTTTGAGCGCGCTGTGTCCACATAAGGTTTATTGAGTTCGTCTAATAAGTTCGCGCGCATGGTGCGGATCAGGCCCGCCGTGCCTGACGTCCCGATGATGATCACCGGAATCCACATGTGTTTGGCCAGATCTAGAAACTTGGCGAGGCTCCAGGGCGCTGTTTCATACTGCTGTGAGAACAGCCCGATCATCGCGCGATTCATATAGCGATAGGATAAGAACATTAAGATGAGTGCGAACAAAAAATTCGGTATGGCAAGCCCGATGAACCCGACGAAGGTGGCGAAATAATCCGCCTTTGAATACTGCTTGACCGCCGAGTAGATCCCGATCGGCAGCGCCACGATCCAGACGAACAGAATTGAAAACGCTGAAATGGCGAACGAGATGGGCAGGCGCTCGAGGATGATTTCGCTGGCATCGCGCCGGTAGACGAAGGAATAGCCGAACTTCCCTTCCGTCACGATGTTGCGCAGCCACTTGGCATACTGCACGTATAACGGCTGGTCGAGGCCGTACTGAGCGCGGATCTGCGCTTCAAAGTTTGGTGGCAGATCGTCCATCCCGGACTGGATCATTTGTGACACCATGGTCGTCACGTAGTCGCCGGGCGGAAGCTGGATCACGCCGAAAGTGATGACCGAGATGATCCACACGGTGAAGATCATGTAAACAAATCGGCGCAGGATATACTGCCACATAATTGCTTCCTAACTTTTTAACCGATACGGTCTTTTGACGAATGGTTCGGCGTATAACGTTCACGCACGGCTGGGCGACACGTTTTGGAGAAGAGGCGGGGGATGCACCCCGAATACCTGTAAACGGGGTGCATCCCGCTTCTCAGCTTTGCGCTTTAGCTTACTCGATGATGTACCACTGCTCGGGGTAGGTGATCTTCTGCACGCCTTCGATCCACCCGGCGATCCACTCGTCGGGCTGGTTGCCGAGGCGCGAGTGATAGACCTGGTAGCCCGTACCGGGGCGAGCGGTGCCGATTACCCAGAATTCATCGGCGGCCATCTGCAGGATTTCCTTCATGGCCTCGATCTGGGCTTCCTGGGTGGGCGCGCCGAGAACTTCGGTCTCGAACTTGGTGCGCATCGCCACGTACTCTTCGGGCATTTCGACTTTCACACCCTGCTCGGACCCAACGCGCCAGTGATACCAGCCGTTCCCGAACATGCCGAAGAACTCAGCCGGGACGTAGTACCGCGGGTCGAGGATCGCCGTGAGCCCCGCGCCGCCTTCACCGGTGTAGATCGTCGCTTCGATCTCGTTGTTGTCCCGGATCTCGCGGAACACATCGTCCGCCACCGAGTTGAGGACCACTTCAACGCCCACGGCATCCCAGTAGCCGATCAGGAGCTCGGCGATCTGGACCCAGTTGGTGCCGTAGGTCAGGCCATTATCGACCGTGAAGATGATCCGGAAGCGGTTGCCATCGGGGCCGAGACGGTATCCGTCGGCATCCTTCTCCGGCAGCACCATATCCAGATATTGGTTCGCCAGATCGAGGTCGTATTCGATGTATTGGGTCGCGAGCTGCTCGTTGTAGAGCGGGCTGCTCTCCAGCGGAGAGGCCTGGGCGGGCGTCCCCTGCCCAGCGTGGACGATCTCGATCAGCTCTTCGCGGTTGATGGCATGCGACATGCCGATACGGAAGTTCTTGTCGGCAAAGACCTGCGCCTTCACCGGGTCGGCCACGGTGCGGTTGAAGTGGATCGTGTTCTGGACCCCCGCATCGTTATACAGAATGCTGATGCCCAGCGGCTTGCCTTCGTCGATGGCGTCAAAGTAGAGGATCCGGTCGGCAGCGCTCGGGTCCTTGTAGTAGTCGAGATCGCCGCTGAGCATCGCCAGCGTCTGGCTCTCGGCGTCCTGATAGCTGTAGCCGGTGATCCGGTCAATGTAGGGAAGCTGGTTGCCTTCGGGATCGACTTTCCAGTAGTACGGGTTGCGGACCAGCGTGATGGTCGTCCCGCCGCCGAGCGGCTGCTCCACGATCCACGGGAAGAGGAGCGGGCGCTCTGGATAGAGGTAGAAGTTCTGGGTGTCGTCGGTCGGGCCAGCGGCCTTCTTGTTCAGCAGGCCAACCCAGTCTTCGACGCCTTCTTCCTGCGCCACCAGCTCGTCAACATTTTCGTTGTAGTCGGCGTGGAACTGCATCAGGTAGTGCTTCGGGAACCACGTGATATGGCGTCCCGACCAGGTCGCGAGGTTGTAGAGGAACGTGCCGTACGGGTTGGCAAAGATGAACTTGACCGTGTAGTCGTCGATCTTCTCAGCCCGGAAATCCTCCGCGCCCGCAGTGGGCAGCCAGTCTGCCGCCGGTCCGTTGACCATCACTTCCGGATGGAAGAGGATGTCTTCGATGTAAAACATGATGTCGTCAGCGGTGAATTCCACGCCGTCTGACCACTTCAGGCCCCGGCGCAGGTGGAACGTGTATTCACGCACGTCGTCGCTGACTTCCCAGCTTTCAGCGATATTCGGAACCACACCGGAGAAGTCTGGCGCCCAGATGACCAGGTTTTCCCAGCCGGTGGTGTACCACAGCCCGCCCCAGCCAGGGTTGGCGCCGACAAACCCAAAGCGCAGGTTGCCGCCATACTTGCCGATTTCCTTGAAGGGGGTGACCACGGCCGGGTTTTCGGGGAGCCGTTCTTCCACGGGCGGCAGTTCGCCAGCGGCGACCAGCTCAGCCAGCATTGGGGATTCGGAGTCCTGCATTTGCGCCTGAGCCGGGGAGAGGATCGCTGGGCTGATGAGAGCCAGAGCCATCGCCACCGCGATGGCGAGGGTCGCTAGTTTGGCACTGATACGGTCAAACATGCTGTTTTTCTCCTTAAATAGGATGCCACCTATCTCGTCTGCTCTCAAATACCACCCGTCCTTCAGACATTTTCG
>CBINGT010000076.1:0-11000 GCA_966250245.1 uncultured Anaerolineae bacterium | reverse complement strand
GGCGAGGCGGCGAACAACGTCCCGGTCAGAATGGCAGCTTCCCAATGCCCCCAGGCGCGCGCCAGCCGTATCGCCAGCGCGACAGTCACCAGATCGATCAGCGTCGAGCCGTAGCGCAGCGCAAGTGCCGAATCGCCCGCGCCGAGGTAGAGCAGGTGCATCAGCGAGTAGTAGAGCGGCGGCGTGTTATCGTCCGGCGTGTCGATCGGGTCGCGGATGGCGCGGATCGACCACGCCTCGTCGTGCCACACGCTCGGTCCTTCCAGGTCCCACACGCGTAGCGCGAACGCCAGAACCAGCACGGCCAGCGCCAGGGTGAGCGCCCTCAGCGGGGCGCGCGCGGGAACAAGAGGTGTCATCAATGGACGACGCCTACCCGTCGCAGCTCGGAAAGGAGAAGCTGCTCCCACGGCATGCTGGTTTCGACCGCGACGAAGTGAATCCCGCGCCGCGCGCAGTACGCCGCGATCTCGTTCTGCCACGCTTCGAAGCGCTGCATGTATAGCGCGCGCATCGCCGCGTCAATCGTCACTTCCTGGGGCGCGCCGGTTTCCACGTCGATCAGCTTGAGATCGCCGCTGATCTCGGGCGCAACTTCATCCGGCGCCAGCACCTGGATAACCGCGATCTCGTGCCCTCGGCTTTGCAGCGCGCGCAGCCCGTCCTGAAAACCTTCCGGCGCCATCAGGTCGCTCAGCAGCACGACCAGCCCGGCGCGCGCCGTCCGCAGCGCGAAGTCTCGCAAGGCCGCGTTAAGGTCCACCGAGCCGCGCGTGTACGTGTTTTCCAGCCACTTGAGCAGGCTCAGCGTCTGGCCGCGCCCGCGCAGCGGCCCCCAACGGTCGGCGGCGTCGGAGCGCAGGACGTGCGCCGAGACGCGGTCCCCCGTACCGAGCGCGATGTACGCCAGACCCGCCAGCACGCGCCGCGCATAGAGGAACTTATGCTGATCGCGGCTGCCAGTGCGCGGCCAGTCCATACTGCCGGAGCCGTCGAGCAGCAGGTACACGGCGAGGTCTTCCTCGTCTTCGAGCAGCTTGATGAACGGTCGCTCCAGCCGCGCGTAGATGTTCCAGTCGATCCGGCGCAGGTCGTCGCCGCGCACGTAGTTGCGATAGTCCGCGAACTCGATGCTCGTGCCGCGCCGCGACGACCGCCGCTCGCCCTTGATCGCTCCGGCGCGGATCTTCTGCGCGATCAGCATCAGACTGTCGAGCTTGCGCAGCGTTTTTTCGTCGAACAGTCGCTCGGCCATGATGCCCTGCCTGCTAAGAGGTGATGTCCTGTCGCCGGAACAGGTAGACGGTCAGCCCGATCAGCCCGACGACCCACGCCGCGATTACCAGCGCCGAGAACTCCGCGCTGTCCCGCACGACCAGCCTATCCGTTCCGCTGAACGCAATTTCGAGCGGTGCCGGCTCGCCAATGCGGAACCACGAGTCGAGGTTCTGCAGGTTGTAGCCGGGCAAGAAGCGATAGAGGTGAACGATGGTCCGAAAGTCCAGAAATATGGCGATCAGGAGCAGCGCGACCAGCGACAGGTTTTCGGCAATGGTCAGCCCGTAAGCGACCAGCACGCCGCCCAGAATCGAGCGCGAGAACATCCCGGCCAGCGCCGCATAGCCTGCCGCGATCAGCGTCGAGAGGAAGCCCAGCCCGGCGGAGCGCGCATAATCTGCCGCCGTAGTGCGCAACACCTCGCCCGTAATCTCCGGCCCGTACGACGCGCCTGCAATTGCGCGCAGTAGCCCCATCCCGACTGTTAGCAGCACGGACATCAGCGCAAATGCGAAGATGACAAAGACGCTCAATGCCAGGAACTTGTTCAGAATGAGGGCGACACGCCGGTTGCGCGGGATCAGGTTCTTCCACGTCTGCCACTGGTATTCGCCCGCGAACATGACCGCCGTAAACCCGATGAGCAGCAGACGCCCCAGCGGATTGTTGAGGAAGCTCCACGCGCCGACCAGCGTTTCCGTCCACGTGACGGTATCTGCTCCGAACGACGTGCGTGCCGACTCCGACAGGAGCAGGATTGCGCTCATGGCGACGGTGAATCCCACTGCGCCGACGGGAAAGATCCAGATCAGACAACTGGTCAGCCAGCGATGCCCGGCGATCTTCGTCCACTCTGCGCGGAAGAGGTTAACCATGGGGCGCTTCCTCTCCGACGACCGAGAGGAAATATTCCTCAAGCGTCTGGCGCTGGCTGGTGACCTGGTAGATGTCGATGTTGCTTTCGACGAGGCGCCGCACAATGGCCGGGATTTCCTCGCGCGTGGCCTGTACGCTCAGCCAGGTGGAATTCGTCGTCACCGACCAATGCGCGCTCAGAGCGGCCGCTGCCGCTTCCAGCGGGCGCGCCTCGACGCGCAGCGCGGTTTTCGCTTCGAGCAGTTCGCTCACCACGCCCTCGCGCACAATCTGCCCGCGCTGGATGATCGCCACGCGGTCGCAGATCTGCTCGACCTCGCTCAGCAGGTGGCTGGACAGGAAGATCGTCTTGCCCTGCTCGGTCGCCAGCCTGCGGATGAACTCGCGGATCTCGTGCATGCCGCTCGGGTCGAGGCCGTTGGTTGGCTCGTCGAGGATCAGCAGGTCCGGGTCGCCGAGCAGCGCCGCCGCCAGCCCAAGCCGCTGCTTCATCCCGGTCGAGTAGCCCTTGACACGCTGGTGCTTGCGCTCCGCCAGCCCGACCTGCGCCAGCAGCGAGTCGATCCGCGCCGGGTCATACTGATCGGCGGTGCGTGCGAAGACTTCCAGATTCCGCCGTGCGGTCAGGAAGTTATAGAAGGTGGCGCCCTCGACAATCGCGCCGACGCGCCGCAGTACCTCTGGATGGCGCGCGACGTCCTGACCGTAGATGTACGCGCGCCCGGTGGTGGGGTGCAGCAGGCGGAGCAGCATACGGATTGTGGTCGTCTTGCCTGCGCCGTTGGGGCCGAGAAAACCGTAAACCTGCCCCGACTCGACGGTCAGATCGACGCTCTTGACGGCCTCGATCCGCTTTTTGCCACGCCCGAAATGCTTGGTCAGGTTTTCGGTGTGGATGGATGGCACTGATGCGGTCATGCGCTCTCCCCTTCGGGAGTCGCGGTTTTCCGCTGAACGGCCAGCAGCGGGTGCAGCCGCAGCAGGAGCGCGATCTGGTACAGGCGGATCAGGTACGCCATCCGCGCCAGACCGTCGAGTTCGTTGGAGCGAGCGGGCGCGAGAAGCTGCTCGATCAGCGTGTGGCGCGTTTCCGGCGCCTGATCGGCGCGCCCCTCAACAGACAGCCGCCACAGGATGGCGTAGAGGTCCCAAAGCGCCTCGTCGTGCACCGAGCCGAACTCCGTCTCCCACGCGCGGACGTGCTGGAGCGTCGCGAACCCTTCCGTCGCTCCGGCCAACCCCCCGGCGAGCGCATTTTGCAGCAGGTGCGCGCGATCGTTGGCGGCGGAATCCAGCAAGTCGCGCACGGCGATGATCCCGATCGAGGTTGCCGCCAGCGCCGCGCCGAGCAGGCTGTACTCCTTTGATGTGAGCTTGCTACGCACGTTGACCAGATAGCGATGGAAACTCTGCGCGACCTCGTAGGCGGGCAGCGCGGCAGGCGACTCCGATGCGAGCAACAGCGGTTGCAGCGCCCACAGGTCTTCGGGCGCGGGCTCGGCAAGGATACGCTGCACGATGGTTTCTAACGCCATGAATCAATCTCCGGGCGAAACGTGGGCCAGCAAATCCGCGATCACTGCATCCGGCTCGACGCCCTCGGCCTGGCCCTCGAAATTCAGAATGACGCGATGGCGCAGCGCCGCTCCCGCAACGGCTGCCACGTCGTCAAACGACACGTTGTAGCGTCCGTCCAGCAGCGCATTGACCTTCGCGCCGAGGACGATCGCCTGGCCGCCGCGCGGGCTGGAGCCATAGCGCACGAACTGGCGCACCGAGGGCGGCGCCTCGTCCGCGTCGGGATGCGTGGCGATGACCAGCCGCGCGATGTACTCGCTGACGTGCGGCGCGATCGGCACCTGCCGCGCCAGATCGCCCATCGCGATGATCTCCGCGCCGCTGGCGACCTTTCTGGCGTGCGGCTGCGCGGCGCCCGTCGTGCGCCCCATGATCTCGACCAGCTCAGCCGTCGAGGGGAACATCACGTCGATCTTGAACAGGAAGCGGTCAAGCTGCGCTTCGGGCAGCGGGTAGGTGCCTTCCATTTCGAGCGGGTTCTGCGTCGCCAGCACGAAGAACGGCGGCGCCAGGGTATACCGCTGGTTCGCCACAGTGACCGTCTTTTCCTGCATGGCTTCCAGCAGGGCGGATTGCGTCTTGGGCGTGGCGCGGTTGATCTCGTCCGCCAGCACAAGGTTCGCGAAGACCGGCCCCTGCTCGAAGCGGAAAAAGCGGTGCCCCGTCTCAGATTCTTCCATGATGTTTGTGCCGACAATGTCTGCGGGCATCAGATCGGGCGTGAACTGGATCCGCGCGAATTTCAGGTCCAGCACGTCAGCCAACGTGCGAACGAGCATCGTTTTGCCCAGGCCGGGCACGCCTTCGAGCAGCGCATGGCCGCCCGCGATGATGCAGATCAGCACCTGCCGCACGACCGTTTCCTGCCCGACAATGGTCGTGCTGACCTCGTCCAGAATTGCGCGGGCGGTGGCGTGAAAAGCGTCGATACTCATTTCCTGGGTGGCGGTGTTTGGCGTCGCGTCGGTCATGGTGTTGATCCTTCTATCCCTCGCGGATGGCGGACTTAGCGCACGGCGGACTGCGGAACCTGCTCGATGATTGTGGTGCCGGTCGGGTCTTGCGCGGTGAGGCCGGTCAGCGGGGCGACGCCGGGCACCGCGATGAAGAAACCGCCCTGGACCGGCTGCGTCTGGTTGGTCGTGCCGTCGTCGAAGATCGCGGTGATGGCGGCAATGGTCGGGTCGAGCACCTGCCCGAACGCGATCGAGTAGGGCTGCCCGTCCGAAGTAAGCAACAGCGTCACTCCGGCGAACACCCCGGCGGCCGGATCGGGGGAGCACGCAATCGCCCCGTTGTCGGACGGCGTGCCGGGAACGGCAGTCAGCAGGAAGCCCGCGCAGGGCTCGCCCACCGCGCCCGTATAGCTGAACGCGTGAAGCTGGTCTGCCCCAAGCTGCTGTTCGAGCCAGATCGCCACGTTGGACGGGCTGTCGCCGCGCCGCTGGATGAACTCGGTGGCGAGTGTTGTCGGATCGGCTCCAGCGGGCGGGGCGGTCACTGGCTCGCCGGACGACAGCGTCGGGATGGCGGTCGGCTCGGCGGGCGGCGGGGGCAGCGCATCGGCCGCGCCCTCTCCCACCGCCGGGACGGGCGGCGCGGTCGGCGTGCTGGACGGCTGCTCATCCACTGGCCGGATGCAGGCAACCAGCACCCCGGCGAGGATAATTAGCAGCAGGCTCAGTTCGGCGCGTCGAACATGGGTAAGCACGTGCGCTTCTATCCTTGTGGTAGTCGCGGACCGCTACGGTTCCAGCGATGAGAAGTAATCGTGGATCACGTCGCGCTGCGTCAGCGGGATCCGGCCGCTTTCGAGCGCATCGCTGACGAAATCCTCGTAATTGCCCAGCACACTCTGATAGTTCAAAACCGATTCGCCAGCCGGGTTCTCGACAAAGTTGCCTTCCTGCATCGGGACGGTGTTCTCGTCGGTAAGCTCGCCGCCCACGTCCAGCGGAGTCTGGCTTTCGCCGCCGATCCGCGAGGGCGCGAACTCCGGATTGAATGGCCGCAGTCCATCGGTCTCGCCGTTGGAGCCGCCGCCTTCACCCGGCTGGCTCTGCGGGCCGAACAGCCCCTGCGTGGTGTCGACACCCGCGCCACCCTCGCCCTGACCAGCCGACGGGGCCGCGCTCTCCTGCGCGCCAGACGATTGGGCGTTGTCGCCGGGCTGTGCGCCAGACGGCGCGTTTCCCGGCGCTGGCGCGCTTTCCTCACCGCTGGGGGCGCCTTCACCCGCTTGCTGGCCGGATTCGGACTCGCCCGTTTGACCGCCGCTTGGCGGCGCGCTGCCCGTTTCACCTTCCTGCATTGGCTGGTCTTCGTTAGCCTGCGGCATCTGCCCCGGCTCGCCGCCGGATTGCCCCTGGCGGTCGCTTGGCTCGCCTTCGCTGCCCTGGACCTGGATCGCTTCACCGCGCTGGTCCGGCCGCTGTTCGGACTGGCTCGCCTGTCCCTGTTGGAGCGCGGAGGACGGCGCCTCGCTGCTTTGCGCCTGACGCTGGCTGGCGGTTTCCTGCCCGGCGCGCGCGATTGACTCCTGGCCTTCGCGTGCGCTGTCAGCGGACGCCTGGGCTTGCTGGGCCATCTCCGAATCCTGGAGCTGTTGTTGCTGCTCGCGCATCGCTTCGGCCGCCTCGCGCATGGCTTCCTGCGCGCGCTCCATGTCGCCCTCGCGGAGCGCTTCCGCCGCCTCGCGAAGCTTCTCGGCCAGCGCGGGGTTGCTCTCCGAGAGTGCTTCGGCCGCTTCTTCCAGCCGCTGCGCGAGGTCTTCGCGCTCCTGCTGGGTCATCTCCTGCCCGAACTCGCGCGCCGCTTGCTCGGCTGCTTCGGCGGCTTTCGCGAGGTCCGCCCGATTCATGGCGCGCGCCAGATCCGCCGTGGCCTGCGCGCCCGCCAATGACTCGGCCGCTTCCTGGTACGTGGCGCGGTCATCGCCGAGCATCCCGTCGCCCAGCTCTCGAAGCTCCTGCTGCGCTGCCGCCATCGCCGCGACCGCTTCCTGCTGCGAGACTTCAGGCTGCTGCAAAATCTCCAACGCTTCTTCGAGCGGGCGGCGCAGGGCTTCCTTTTCTTCGGGCGTCAGGGCTTCGTTGCGGTCGATCGCTTCAAGTTGTTCTTGCAGGCTCCGTGCCTGACCTGCGATCGCCTGCTCAAGCGCACGCTCGGCGCGGAGCTGGCTGGTCTGCGGGTTGTCGGTGAGAAGCAGCACGGCGAACAGCACGCCCAGCCCGAACATTACCGCCAGCTCCATCCAGCGGAGCCGGATCGGCAGGTACGACGGGGCGTGGACGGCTCGCGCGCTATCCACCGCATCGGCAAGTTGGCGCTCCAGCAGGGCGGGCGGTGCGGGGATGACGCCGTGTGTGATCGCGAGCGCGGTGCTGGTGCGCTCTTTCAGCGCGAAGCGACGGTCAAAGTATTGCGCGAGGCGGTGTGGCGGCTGCGGCCTCAGCCACAGCCACGCAAGGAGCACGATCAGCAGCCCGAGGGTGAACAGCGCGGTTCCCCAGGCGATCTGTTCCGGCAGCAGCCAGGGGCGGAAGCGCGCGATCACCGCCACGACGACGCCGCCCGCCAGCCCCACGA
Source organism: uncultured Anaerolineae bacterium (assembly GCA_966250245.1). Lineage (GTDB taxonomy): Bacteria > Chloroflexota > Anaerolineae > Aggregatilineales > Aggregatilineaceae > DYGX01. The sequence continues at coordinate 3,680 of CBINGT010000076.1, read as the reverse complement.
TAACACCGCGCGGGCCCCACAGCGCGCTACGCACCAGGCGCAGGCGCCGGTTCCAGCGCGCCAGCTCGCGGGTCAGGGTTTGATGGGTTTGCTCGAACAGGATCGTGCTCATGGTTGTCGCCGCCACGCAAAATGAGCTGTTCGATGGCTGAATTGTACCGCATCCGGTGCGGAAACGTCGAACATCAGTTCTCAATCGTTCGGACGCGTCGCACCGCCAGCACGAAAAAGATCAGCGTCAACGTCAGATATAACGCCGTGAACGGGATCCAGGGCGAGATCAACGTGATGGTTTCACCACCTGCTAAGGTATACGTAAAAGCGCCGATGGTTTGTTGGTTGAGCAACACCCATTGTGTCATCAACGCCGTCGCCGCCGGGTTGGTGCAGATCAGCGCGCCGAGCAGGTAGAGCAGGGCAATCTGCGGAGTAGACGACTGGACGTTGTTGAACGAGAAGCCGAACATCAACAGCACGGCGCCCACCATGATCGGCAGGCCGAACGTGAAGAACGCGACCGACGCGTAGGTCAGCACGCTGGCGGAGAGCGTGCGGTGCGAGCGCGCGGAGTAGAACACGCCGACCGTGCTAAACAGCAGCGCGGTGACAATCAGGATCACGAACGACAGGATCACCTCTGTTTCGGCCACGCCGCCGAAGAAGAACGCGATGCTTTGCAGCGGGACGGCCGCCAGCAACAGAAGCAGCACGTACAGCATCGACGACAGCAGCTTGCCGAGCACGAACGACGCCGGGCCGAGCAGGGTGGTGCGCAGCAGGTCGAACGTCTGGTGCTCGCGCTCGCCACTGATCGCGCCCGCTGTGAACGCCGGAGCGATGAACGAAACCAGCAGCATCTCGATCGCCACGATGCTGACGAACAGCGTCCGCCCGATCTCGCCGACATTCGTCTGCCCGCTGACGCTCATCGCGGATTCCGCTACGGCCAGGTACATCAGCCCGGTGAACGCGCCGAGCAGCGCCAGGTAGAACGTCAGCACTACGAATGCCCGCGCGCCGCGCATCCGCCCGCGTATCTCCTTGATGAAGACCGGGTTATCGGTCAGCGGGCGCCAACGGCCGATCCGCCGCCTGCGTGAGAGATTCGCCGTGGGGGCCGTCATGACACAATCCCCTTGGTCGCCCGCATAAACACCGTTTCGAGGTCGTGCGTCTCTTCCGCGAAATTGACGACTGGGATGCCGCGCGCTGACAGCGCCATCAAAAGCTGGCTGACGCCCTCGTCGTCACCGGTGAAGTCCACACGGATGCGGCGCCGCCCGTGGTCATCGGGCATGTCGTGGATGCCGGTCACGCCCTCAATGTGCATCAGCGTCTCTTTTGCCGCGTCGATCCGGTCAAGCAGGGTGATCAGGATTTCACGCGCGGGCATAAGCTGGCGGCGGATCTCGGTCACCGTGCCCTGCGCGACGATCTCGCCGCTCTCGATGATGCCCAGGTGTGTGCAGATCTCCGCGACGTCTGCCAGGATGTGCGACGAGAAGAAGATCGTCTTGCCCATGCGCGCCATCTCGACCAGCAGCTCGCGGATTTCAATGCGGGCGCGCGGGTCCAGGCCGGACGCGGGCTCGTCCAGAATCAGTACCTCGGGGTCGTGCGCCAGCGTGCGCGCCAGGCTCAGGCGCTGCTTCATGCCCCGGCTGAGCTTCTCGACCATGTCGTCGCGGCGGTGCGTCAGGTCGACCAGCGCCAGCAGGTCGTTGATCAGACCGGCGCGCTCGCGCTCGGGGATCTCGTAGCACGCCGCGAAGAAGTCGAGGTATTCCCACACTTTCATGTCGTCGTACACGCCGAAGAAATCCGGCATGTAGCCGATCGCGCGGCGCACCTCGCGCGGGTAATCGACCACCGAATACCCCGCCACATACGCGTCGCCAGCGGTCGGCGTGATCAATGTGGTGAGGATGCGCATGGTGGTGGTTTTTCCGGCGCCATTTGGCCCGACGAAGCCATAGATCGCGCCGCGCGGCACCTGCAGCGACAGGTTGTTGACCGCCACCAGCTTGCCGTAGCGCTTGGTCAATCCTTGCGTTTCAATGATTAGTTCGTCTGCCATAATGCTCGCCGTATCCGTGACTCCGCCTAGCCGGTGGTGCGGGCGGTTTCCGCTGCCGCAGCCCGGCTGGCCGGGGCTGCGAGGCTACCTCGGTAGCCCACTTTCACATAGTCAACGAGATGGAACGTGATCGTATCTGCCGAACTGACGCGCACGTTGACCGCATTTTCCGGCCCGGCGTAACGCGCCGCGCCGCCGATCGTCGTGATCGGGTCGTTCGGGTCAAGCGCGACCGGCCGCCACAGATCCGACTCCCAATCCCAGATCTCCACGTTGAGCCTGCCCTGCCCGTCGAAATACAGGTCAATTTGAGATACGCGGTCCAGCCGCATTTCTGGCAGTGGCAGGAATTGGAATTCCGCTACATCCGTGCCGGTGAGCTGGAACTGGAGCGGTGTCAGGTTCGCGACGCCGCCGGGCAGGGTGGTCCAGGTGGTCAGCGCAGGCGGGATCTCGGCCTCGACGTCGGCGCGCACAGTGACCGGAAACTCTGCAATGTAGAGCGTGGTGTCGTCGGTATCCTGCGGGCGGTCGAGCAGGTCGATCTCGACCAGCGGCTGTTCCGCCCAGGCGAACAGCGTCACGCCCGCGCCGCGCCCGCCGCTTTCGTCGCGGTCCACGATCAGCGCGCCGAGCAGCCGGTAGCGCCGCCGGATTTCCTGATCCTCAGGGCTGACGCTACCCGTCCGGCATGGGAACGCCACATCGCCGATTACGTCCGGCAGCGTCAGATATAACCCCTCTGGCGAGAAGCACCAGCCCGGCCGGTTCGTGCCCTGCCAGCCCGGCGTGAAGGGGATGATCGGGCTGTACGGACTGCCGAGGGCCAGCGGACCCGGAAGATCCATGCTGATCGCGATCGTGAAGCTGCGCCGCGCGCCCGGCGGAAGCGTCCCAAGCTGGTGGCTGGCGCCGCGCGCGATCACAACCGCGTCCTCGAGCGTGATGTCGCTGGTGTTGACGACCGTTCCGCGTATGGATGGCGACTGCCCCAGCGTGAGGTCCCATTCCGCCGATAACTGAATTTCGGGCGCAGCGCCAAAGCCAGACGCTGCGAAGCTGGATACGGTCCCCGCGTCGATCGGCACGCCCTCGGCAATGGTCCGCACGGACTCATTGATGTCGACCGGCGTGCCAAACGCATTCCCTATGCCGGGCAGGGTGCGAAGCAGCGTCCCGGGTTCGGCGGCGATGTCGTACTCGGTGCGGCGCGGGGAATGCACGCCGATCAGCGTGTGGATCTCGGCTTCGTCGCTGTCCGGCCACAGCCGCGCAACCGATAGCCGGTTGATGGTGGCGACGTTGCCGCGCAGGTTGAAGCCCACCGTGTACGCCAGTACGCTGAAGATCGCGATCAGCAGCGGGATGGTGACCCACGCCAGTTCCCGGCGGTTGAGACGGCGCAGGATTAGATAGTTTGCCGGGCCGACCAGCACAATGTACAGCGTCAGGAAGCCGCACAACTGGAGAAAGGTCGGCAGGACGGTGCCGGTCGTGGTGAGCGTGGCCTCGCGCGCAATGGACCAGCTTGAAAAGCCACCCGCCCAGCTTGGCCGCTGCCCGGTGCTGGTGATCAGCGCTGCCCACAGGCTTGTTTTGTCGC
>CBINGT010000075.1:0-11074 GCA_966250245.1 uncultured Anaerolineae bacterium | reverse complement strand
CCCCAGCCCGATCAAACCGATCAGCGCCGCCAGAATCGAGGCCAGCGCGCCGCGCGAAGGCGCCATCAGCCCCCACAACCCGGCGCCGATCCCCAGCAGCGCCGCGAGCGGGATCAACACGATCTGCCGGGTGACGTAGGTTCCCAGGCTGCCCCCGGTGAGCACGTCGGACATCAGGCGCGCGCCGTTGTACTTCATCTCGGTCCACATCCAGGGCATGAAGATGAACGCCACCAGGATGATCACCGCGCACAGGAGCGTGATGAAGTTTGCGCCCGTGAAGTCCAGCGGCTCTCGCAGGGACTGCGACTTGATTGCTGTAGCCATGATCCGCTCCTTGCACCGTTGGGGAGCGGCACGGCCATCCCCGCGCAAAGGGGTAAGATGGCCGTGCCGTGGAGCCGGGCGCGCAGCCCGGCCATCATGCGGAAGATTACTGAGCGGCGGCCTCTTCTTCGAGGATGCGCAGGCGCTCCGCCTCAAGATCCTCAAGAATCTGGTCGATCGACGACGGATCGCTCCAGAACAGCGAGAACGCGTTCAGGCCCGCTTCCGCCATCGGAGCGGTCGTGTCGCGGTCGTAGAACTGCGCGACGTAGTCGGCGGTCTGGATCAGCTCGATACCCTTCTGGGTGGCGGGCGACGCGCCGCTGACGTCCACGTCGGTGCGGGTCGGCAGGCGGCCAAGCTCGTCAAACGCCTTCTGCTGGACTTCCTGCGAGCCGATGAACGCCAGGAATTCCTTCCCGCCTTCCAGGTTGCGCGCGCCAGCAGCAATGAAGTAGCCATCGGTCGGCGCATCTTCCCCGATCGGAACCTCGGGGTCGATGATCGGGAAGCGGAAGAAGTCGAGGTCGTCTTCCAGCTCGTCAGGATACGAGTCCACGATGAACTGGCCCATCAGGTACATCGCCGCATTGCCCTCGGCCATCGGCGTCAGCGCTTCCTGCCAGGCGTAAGCGGCAGCGTCCTCGATGAAGCAGTTGTGATCGAAAAGCTGCTGCCAGTAGTCAAACACCGCGCGGACCCGCTCGTCGGTGTACGACTCTTTCAGCGACATCAGATCGATGTGGAACTCCGGGCCGTTGAGGCGCATGTTGATGTAGTCGAACCACGCCGCCGCGGTCCACGGATAGCGCGTGCCGATCGTGATCGGCGTGATGCCCGCCGCGTTCAGCGTATCGCACGCCGCCAGGAACTCGTCCCAGGTTTCAGGGACTTCCGTGATGCCCGCCTGCTCAAAGAGCGAGGGCCGGTAGTAGACTGCCCACCAGTAGTACGAAGTCGGCAGGAAGTACTGCTTGCCGTCCACCGAGGCCAGCGCCAGGAAGCCCGGCGCGTACGTCTCGTTGAAGCCGTACTCCTCGAACACGTCGGAGATGTCCGCGATCAGCCCGCGATCGATGAAGAACCGCGCGCGCTCGCCGGCGAACCAGGTCAGCACGTCGGGCGCAGGCTGGGCGGTCAGGTAGGCGCGGATCGCTTGCTTGAAGTCCTCGTGCGCGATGATCGAATGCTCGACCGGCGTCAGCGGATTGGCCTCATTCCACATCGCGACGATTTCCTCGTCAAACGCGCGCGGAATAGGGTCGCCGTGCATGGAGTTATAGGTGATGTACTGGGGGCCCTGCGCAGCGGTCAGGCCGGCGGGGAGCACCAGCGCGACAGCCAGCAGCAGGGTGAACACAATATTGCGCTTTGAAAATTTGAACTGAGACACGGTGCACTCCTTTAAGTTCCAAAACCTATCACTTGCTGTCCATCCGGGTTCCTCTGGCTCGCGGATGGTTCTAACCGGTGCAGACGTGTAGTTGCGTTCGTCAGTTGGGCGTCTCCTCCTCTCCTGTGCTGGGTGGGGCAAAATCGCCGGGTGGCATGGTACGGGGATTCGCTCTGGCAGTCGTGGCGCGGTGCACAAAACGCACCGGCAGCACCAGGTTGTCGGGCGTGGCGCCCTCGAGAATGTCGAGCAGGATGTGGGCGGCCGCTTGCCCACTTTCGGGCGCGCGCTGGTCGATGGTGGTCAGGGGCGGGGAAAAGCTCGACGCGCCAGGGATGTCGTCGTAGCCGGTCACGCTGAGGTCTTCCGGAACGCGCCGCCCCATCAGCCGCGCCTGCTGGATCGCGCCCATCGCCATGCGGTCGTTGAGGCAGACGAGCGCGGTAAGCTCCGGGTGGCGGCTGAGCAGCTCGGCGGCGGCCGCTGCGCCGCTCTCGATCGAGAAGTCCCCCAGCGCGCGCGGCAACCGGTCAAAGTCGATCCCGTGCGCTTCCGCGATCGTTCGCATCCCTTCCAGCCGGTGTTGCAGCGCCATATTGATGTTTTCCGGCACGGTGATCAGCCCGATCTGGCGGTGCCCGAGGCCGATCACATGCGTCATGATCTGCTCGCCGCCGGAGACGTCGTCGCTGCGAACCCAGAAATCGCCCTCGCGCACGCCATAGCCGATCACGACCGCGGGCAACCCCTTTTCGCGCGCCGGGGCGACCGCCGACACTCCCGGCACGTTGTCGATCGCGATCAGCCCGTCCAGATAGCCGCTGCGTACAAGCTGGAGATAGTGCACGTCCAGATCGGTCGGCGACAGGCGGGGCGTGCTGAGCAGCAGGTTGTACCCGCGCTCGCGGATGACCGACTCGATTCCGCCCAAGATGCGAAGCGTCAGCGGATCGCTGAAAATCGACTCGTAGACATACGGGAACACGACCGCGACGATGCGCGTTTTTCCCGCAGCCAGCGCGCGGGCGGCGAGGTTCGGCACGTAGCCTAGCTCGTGCACGGCGCGCATGACCTTGCGACGCGTCTCTTCGGTGAAGTAGGGTGTGTTGGAGAGGACTTTCGAGACGGTCGCGGTGGACACCCCGGCGCGGCGCGCGACGTCCTGTAAAGTAGGCATTTATTCGCCCTCTAGATGTAGTTAACCGCTTAACTACTTTTCGAAAAAAGAGAACCACCCGGTAGTTAAGAGCTTAACTACAGGAGAGTTCAGTTCTCGGCGGCTGTCAATACGCCCCCAGAGGGGTCAAAATGGCGAGCACCTTACCTCTGTTCATCCCCTAGACAGTACGCCGGGTGGTGGCTAGTGGTTAGCCGCTTGCCATCACACTTTGCTATGATCCCAATGAGGGGTGAAGTCGTTCATCAGGACGAATCTGCCCGGGACGCGAACACGCGCCGGGTTTTTTGTTCGGATGGAACACGTCGCCGCTCACCAAAGGAAGCAGGAAGAGGAACAAGCACATGTCAGAGGAACGTTTTACCGGCACCGTCAAGTGGTTCAACTCGCAAAAGGGGTTCGGTTTCATCGAGCGCCAGGGCGGGCCCGACGTGTTCGTACACCAGACCGCGATCGAGGGAAGCGGCTATCGCGAGCTGATGGAAGGCGAGCAAGTCGAGTTCAGCATCACGCAGGGCGACAAGGGCCCGCAGGCGAGCCGCGTCGTGCGCGCCGGGCAGTAGCGTCGCAGCAGCCTCGAAACGCACCCAAAAATCTAACGAAGGAGCGAACACCAGGGCGGACGCAGGTCCGCCCATTTTGTTGCCTGCGCGCCCCCCATCCCCCATCCCCCACAGGGAGGGAAAGGGAGCGGCTCAACGCGCAGAACCTCACCCCTGGCCCCTCTCCGTTTACGGAGAGGGGAAAAGGGCCGGGGGTTAAGGGGTGAGGTTTTCCCGGCGAGCGCCAGCTTGCGCCCCCGTTTGGATGATCCTCTCAGGGGATGATGTCCAGCGGGCGGAGCAAGCTCCGCCCCTACGGAGCGCGCGGTCCTTCCCCTCGCCCTGCGCCACAGTCATAAGAGGGAGAGGGATCAGGAGGAAAGGGAATCAACCCCCTACTCCCCACTCCCGATTCCCTACTCCCCGCTCTCGGCTACCCGCCCCCCGTGTAATACCGCACCACCGCGTCCCCGATTTCCGCCAGGCAGGGCGTCACGTCCGTCCACGTGCCGTCGGGCGGACCCACCGTCCACCAGTTGAACCCGCGCACGTACGGATCGCGCTCAAGCTCCCGCGTGAACTGCACCACGTCCCGCGCGAGGTCCGCGCACGACAGGTCCACGCGCCCGTCGGCCGGACCCGCCTCGGTGATGTAGACCGGGATGTAATACGCTTCGGGCAGCAGGGGTAGAAGCAGCTCGTAGAACTTGCGATGCCGGTACGCCATCCACGGCCCCGACTCGGACAGCAATCCCCCGCTGCTTCCCGCGTAGGCGTGCAGCGCGACGCCGTGATACCGCTGCGGCGCGCACGGATTGCTGAGCGCATAGTCGTACACCGGGGCGAGCGTGGCGTATTCGTGCGGCTCTGGATTGCCGCCCGCGAACGAGAACAGCAGCAGACATATCCCGCGCTCGTTCGCCAGCCGCATCGCCTCGATCGCGAACGGGACCATCCACTCCATTGGCGGGTGACACTCGTTCATGATCTCGAAATAGTCCGCCGTGACGCCCGACCAGTACGGCCACTGCTGGTTCATCCAGCGCCCGGCCTCGGCAACCGGGTCGTTAGCCGTGTTGGGGCAATCCTGCATCCCGTCGGGCGTCATCAGGGTGCGGTAGATCAGCACCGTATCCGGCGAGACGCGCCGCACCTGTTCAAGGATGCTTTCCGTGCCGGTCGTGCCCTTCAGGGTGGACATCGGGCGGCCAATCGCCTGCAAGCGCCGCGCCAGATCGACCACCGGCTCGCCCTGCGCGCCCATGATCAGGTGCAGGCCGAGCAGCGCGCGCGGCCGCGTGTCGATCGGGATGTAGATGCGGTCGGATGCGTCGAGGAACGGTTGCAGCGCGACGTTATCCAGCGCGAAGGATGGCAGCGCGCCAGCGAAATCCGCCGGGGGCGCGCCCTCGCCGGTCGTCACGCGGAAGCGCAGCCGCACGACCTGCCCGCGAAAGAAGCGCAGATCGACCATCCGCTGCTCCCACTCCGCCTCGACGCCGAATTGCTGGTCCACCGCGACCCACGTCTGACCCCCGTCGAGGCTCAGCTCGACTGCGACGATATCCGTTTCCGGGAGCGATCCGGCCTGGCGGAACACGAGTTGCGCGCTGTTCTTGCCGCTGAGGTCCACCAGCCCGCCATATTCGAGCGTGCTGGTCATCCCCCGGCGCGAGCCGTCCACGCGCCAGCCCGCGCCATCGTATCCGGCGCTCGCCTCGAAGCGCCAGAGTCCGTCGGGCAGCCATCCGGCAGCGGTGTCGAACGTCTCGCCCAGGGGCGGGCGGCTGATGGGGCGGGGCGCGTCGGACACCAGCACCGGCGGGGGTGGGGTGCCGTCTTGCGCGCGGGTGAGCGGGTCGGCGGGCAGCGCCAGGGCGGTCCCCAGCGCGGCCAGGGTGAGCAGCAGAGAGAGTAGTTTCCATCGCATAGCGGGGCATTGTAGCATGAAAGCGGATCGCCGCGAAACGCGGGGAGGGGAGTAGGGAATGGGGAATAGGGAGTAGGGTCTTGCCCCCCATCCCCGGCCCAATTACCCCCCATCCCCTAGCCCCTGCCCCCAACCCCACAAGGAGGGAAGGGGGAAGCTCCGGTTCCAACTCGCGACGATTCGCTTATCATGATAATATTCGCGTAAAGTTATTACGTCCGAAAGGCCCACCAATGCCCGCCGACGATCTGCCCAACGTCTCCCGTGCGGTGACCCCCGCCGGGGAAAACTGGTTCGACCGCAACCCCGCCGCCGTGTATCTCACGTCGCTGGGCGAAGGCTCGCGGCGCACGATGCTCCAGGCGCTGAACGTGATCGCCGCGCTGCTCAGCGGGGACGAGCTCGACGCGTTCACCCTCGACTGGAGCCGCGTGCGCTACCAGCACACCGCGGCGGTCCGCGCGTGGCTGGCGGAGCATTACCGCCCGGCGACCGCCAACAAGATGCTGTCCGCGCTGCGCCAGGTGTTGCGGCACGCTTGGATGCTCGGCCAGATGAGCGCCGAGGACTATCACCGCGCGCGCGAGACGGGCAGCGTGCGGGGCGAGACGTTGCCCGCCGGGCGCGACCTGTCGTCGGGCGAGATCGCGGCGCTGCTCCAGGCGTGCGAGCGGGACCCCTCTCCGGCCGGGGCGCGGGACGCGGCGGTGATCGCGCTGATGTACGCGACCGGCATCCGGCGCTCGTCGGTCGTCAAGCTCGACCTGGCGGACTACGACGCGACGAACCAGACGCTCCGCGTGCGGATGGCGAAGGGGCGCAAGGACTATCTGGCGCACGTCCCGCAGAACGGTGCGGCGCAGGCGCTGGACGATTGGCTGAGCGTGCGGGGGTACGAGGCGGGTCCGCTGTTCTGGCCGGTCAATAAGGCAGGCAAGATGACGCCGCGCCGCCTCAGCAGCCAGGCGATCTATAACCTGCTGGAGAAGCGCGCTATCGAGGCGGGGGTCAACCACTTCTCGCCGCACGACCTGCGCCGCACGCTGGCTGGGGACCTGCTCGACGCGGGCGCGGACGTGGTGACGGTGCAGCGCATCCTGGCGCATGCCAACGTGCAGACCACCGCGCGCTACGACCGCCGCCCGGAGTCGTCCAAGCGCAAGGCCGCGTCGCTGATCCACGTGCCGTATCGGGGGAGAAGAAGCGGTTAGCGGTTAGCGAGGGCAGCGTTTGAGGCGTTAGACTTCCAGCCCGAAGCGCTGGACGTAGTCTGCCATCTGAATGCCTGAGATCAGTTGGATCTGATGGCGCAGGCAGTAGGCGATGCATTCAGGGGTGAAGTCGCTAGTAGTCACTAAGTAGCCTTTGACGATCGACTCATCATCTTGGATTGCTCCGACAAATTCACGCGCAACATTTACCCCAACCGGACCCCGATATCGCTTGCACTGCACGGCAACGCGCTCTACACCGTGTTCAGTAAAGCGTGTTGAAAGAACATCAATCCCACCATCCCCGGTCCGCTTTGTCACTTTCACGTTCGGGTAACCAAGATAGTGCATGAGACGTTCGACAAGGCCCTCAAATTCGCTGGGCGATATCTCTAAGAGTTGTTGCTGTATTTGTGGTGGTGTTAGGTGCGCCCATCGCTGCGGGTCATATTTGGGTTGCTTTGGGGTTGGTTTCTCAACCCCGATCATGGCGAGCAAGTCTTCCATGGTAATATGTTCTTCGATTGTAGACTCCGCGAGTCCATCGACAATATTTTCAAATAGTAAGCCCTTGTCCCGAAGAACTTGATGGATTCGCGCATCAATCGTGTCAGACATCCAATAGGAATAAATGTTGACGTTTCGCTCCTGCCCTTTTCTGTGAACCCGATCTTCCGCTTGCCACATGACCGCCGGATTCCACCAGTGGTCAAAATGAACCACATACGATGCCTCAGTAAGATTAAGTCCTTCACCGCCCGATTTCAGTGAAACCAAAAGAATAGGTGTGTCAGCAGAATACTTGAATCGCTCAATTTCCTGCCGTCGTGTTAGGTCACTTTGACCGCCGACGATTTTCCCAACACCATATGCTCTTAATCCTGCCGCGATCTTGTCGATACCTTGACCAATATATTGCGAGAAAACAATGACTTTATGGCCGCTTTCAACAATGTCTTCAATTTGCTCCTTGAGCATGTCAAGCTTGGGAGACGTGCCTCTGTTACTTGCAAAGTTGCAGATCTGTTTCAGTAGCTGCATCCGAGCGAAGATATGCTGGCGGGTGACGTTCGCACCCATTTCTGCAATTTCAGTCTGGACCTGCCGTTCTACTCGTTCGTACTCCTCTCTCTGCTCGTCATCCATCTCAAGCCAAATATCCTGCTTGATTTTCGGCGGTAGATCTTTCAATACGTCTTGTTTGCGCCGACGTAGGAAGTGAGGATCCACCTTCTTTTTGATTCGGTCTGGATGAAGGTCAAAAGAGGAAATCAGACCGGGATAGATAAACTGGAATAAAGCAGCTATATCCTCGATCTTGTTTTGTATAGGGGTGCCTGTCAGGGCCCAGCGATACCGAGGCGAAAGTTTCCTAATCGCTTTGGCGCGCTTGGTATCAGGGTTTTTGATGTGATGCGCTTCGTCGATTACGACGAGATCAAATAAGCTTCCGCGCCCTTGTCTAATCAGGAATTTTTCAACGTCATTCCTAAGGGTGTCGTAGGTAGTCACGTAAACCTGCGCAGGCGCACCCCACAGGTATGAGCGTTCAAAGGTCGATCCACGCACGAAACAGGTCAGAAGTTCGGGCGCCCACAGCTCCAAGTGTCGTCGCCATTCATACAAAATGCTAGGTGGGCACAGAATCAGGGCGCGCTTTATTGCATTCTTTTGCATCAAAATCCGCAGCGCGACGATGGTCATAACAGTCTTACCTGTACCCATGTCGTCGGCTAGCAGCGCATGTTCATTGGATGCGAGAAATCTTACGCCTGTCGTCTGATATGCGTATAGTTTGTGTGGCAGTTGGAGACTGTCTTGAACATCGAGCCCAATGGGTGGCTGTAGAAGTGCGAAAATTAAATCCCAAAATCTAGACGGTGAGTGTGTTCGCTCTTTACGCGGAGTTTTGTCAGAAATGGGATCTTTTGGACGAATGGTAGTTCGAGATGTCCTGGCCTGGTTTCCGTTGCTGCTTGTCCTGGGAAGCGTTTCGGTTGTCCAGTAACGGTCGGCGTAGTTCATCCCGCTGATCTTTCGAGGGCCGTCAATCGGCTTTAACAGGTCTTCGGATACCTGTACAGATTGAGCGTCCCCTAAAAGATCTAGATCGCCTGCAATGGTGTCAGCAGGGGAAAGGCAGTTTTCTTGATAAATGTCTTGGCTGACAGACACACCATCAAGTGCAATGCAGTCAACCTCTGACACGTCGGTCAGCAGTCTAAAAGCTACGGGAATGATGTTTGAGGTTAAGAGTGCAGTGGCGTCGTGTACTTGACTTGTCTGCCGATCCAGTTCAACGATTGTGGTTTGAACTTCAAGCGGTACGAAGATAGACGTAGTGTTCTCGTCAGAGGGTTCGCTTCCGTGTATAGCGAAAATAGGGAAGGTGGTAGCAGTGAGCGGAAGTTCACGCGAGCTAAAAACCCTCGGCCTAAGCGCAGACAGGGACGGCACTGGGACTTCCCTTACAGCTTTTGATCGATCTTCTGGACATGCACTTCAGTTACAGCGAGTTTTACCCGGTTAAAGGGCTCAAGGAGGTCATATCGCTGCTGTATGTCATGTACAATGATTTCCGCATGACCTTGCTCGCCAGGATAATCAGGGTGTGATTGAACCACGAGCGACTCATCACGGGCAGACTTCTTAAGGACGACAAAAGGAATGCCCAGTTTGGGTCGTGCAACTAGCAAGTTGTCCCTGATGCATATTGCGAGGCTGATTGGTTCCCGTACATGATGAAGTAACGGAACGGCGATAAGTTGGCCATATACGTAATCAGTTAGTGAAGCTCCGTAGAGCATTTTTTGAAGCGCGGTTGGCTTGATCGGGCTTGTCACGCGGAATTCATAGGGCCGTGTTTCTTTATCCGTAACCAATACTCCGCCGCGAATCGACCCATCCTCGAACAGAATGGTATCGACAAATGCGATGCGCAGATTGTGGGAGCCGTTTTCTGCCATAGGAAACCAAACACTTTCTCGTTGCAGAAACGATATGTAATAGAAACTATTATTTCATTTTATCTATAATTTGATATAGTGAAAGTCGCTGCCAGAGGTTTTTAAACGAATCGAACAAACTTTTACACGTTTTTTCTACTATTCGCGGCTATTCGCTCTTAGCTAATCGCTAACTGCTAATCGCTAATTGCTGGGCTCCACGTAGTACTCGCTCCCGTCCGCTTCCGCCGTCCAGCCGACCGCGTCGCCGTAGCGCACCTGCCACCACGCGTGCCCGTCCGCGCACGTCGGACCATCCAGTACGGCGAACGTCGCCTCAGCCGGGATGCTGCCGATCTGCGCGGCAGAGAGCCCCGGCGCGGCGCGGAGCTTGTTCGGCAGGCCCGGCGTCACGCGGCCCGGTTGCCCGGCCTTCAGGCGCGGGGGGAGCGTCCCCTCGCACCCGGCCAGCGCCGCCAGCGCGGGCGAGGTCGCGGCGGGCGCGCGGTCGCCATCGTACAGCACCTCGCGGCGCAATGCGTCCAGCACTTGCAGCGCACCGAGGTTTCGCGCCGTGTAGCCATAGCGCAGGTGCTCGTCGTCGAAGATCGCGGTGTTCGCGTCCGGCGGGGTCGAGGGATGCACGCCGTCCGGGTCGAGCCCGTTGTTCGGCAGCGCGACCATCGCCTGCCAGTAGTTCCACAGCGGCACGTCGTAGGTCTGCGCGATCTCGATGATCGCCTGGTTGAACTCCGGCACGCGCCCATCGGTCGCCGGGTCGAACTGCTTGGGGGGGATGGTGCTCAGCACCGGGATCACGCCCATGCGGAGCGAGATACGCACGATCGCGTCGAGGTTGGCGCGGAACTCCGCCAGCGGCAGCCCGCCGGAGTCGTTCGTCCCAAACATGATCAGCGCAACCGCCGGTTTCACCAGCCGGTATTCGCACTCGATGGGGGTTTCGCCGGGGCGGCACACGGCGGGATCGGCGTTGGCCGGGTCGAGTGCGCTGGTTGTGCCCCAGCCGTTATGCGCGGCGAGCGATGACGCGGCAAAGGGGTTCGCGCCGCGCCCGTTCGGCCCCGAAAACCAGCCGATCGCGTCGCGCAGCGCCTCGTACTCGCCCAGGTGATAGTGCGGCGTGCCGAACAGCGTCAGGAACTGCGGCGCCGCGCTGATGCTGTCGCCCACGCGGGTGAACACATACGGGCTGTTCCCCTTGGCGCGGCCGTCGAGGAAGATTTCGCGCGCCGTGGACGTCACCCCGCTCACCACGCCGAGCGCTTCCACCGAGGGGGGCGCATCGACCGCGCTGCCCGTCACCGCTAGCGCGCCGAGGTCGCTCTCCGCCTCGACGTACTCTGCCGACACCCAGCCCCGCGCGCCGTCCGCCGTGATCGCCTCGACCCACGCGCCGTCTTCCGTGCGCCCGACCAGTTCCAGCGGGGCATCCGCTGGCAGGTGCATCACGACCCCGCCCGCCGTGCCGGGCGCGTCCCGCAGGCGGAGCATGCTGCACGCCTCGCACACGCGCGCCGCGATGACAGCC
>CBINGT010000074.1:0-11151 GCA_966250245.1 uncultured Anaerolineae bacterium | reverse complement strand
CTGGTGGTATGGGTGGTCGCGCTTGTCGCAAGCACCGAGAATGAGCGCGAAACGGGCGACGACTGGCTCGACCAGAAGGATGAGCACGGCTGGAGCAACTTCGACTACATCGCCGCCTACGAGCTGGAAGAGATGTGGAGCGGGGACGAATAACCGCGCGCGAGCGTGTTGCCAGCCCGGCGACACCGCCATCGAAGACAATATTTCTGGCTGATTGAGAGCTAGTTTTAGCGAAGCAAACGAGCGCGCGTCGGCATCTCACCGGCGCGCGCATAGATCGACTTGCACATTCCGTTGGAGCTTATTCCATACCGCTACCCAGCGCGCTTGCGATCACCGCCTCACCGACTGCCTGGCCCAGCGCAGTCCCGGCGATCACGTCGCTGCGGAAGTGGATCCCGCCCCAGATGCGCGATTCGCCCGCTTCCTCGGCGATCCGCTGCACGCGTTCCGCATCCGTCGGAAAGAGATGGCCCAGCACCGTCGCGGCCGCGGTCGAGATGCACGAGTGCGCGGACGGGTAGCTTGGGTGCCCGGGCGTCGTGAACACCGGCGCAAACTCCGGATCGAGCTGGAACGGGCGGATCGCCCAGTAGGTATACTTCGCGTCCCAACAGGCGATGATGCTATCGTACCCGGCGATGTTCAGCATCGTGTAGGCGCGCGCAGCGGCGGGCGGGTCGCTCTCCAGGTTCGCCTCGAGGATCATCCGGCTCACTTCCTCGTTGAAGAACCAGTGATTGCGACGCCCCCCTGCGCCAAACTCCCAGAACATGGCGTTAGCGTTGGTGACGGGCGTCCGCTCCAGAGTGCGCAACTCGTCCATCTCCTCGAGAAGCTGCGCGGAGTCATAGGCGGGTGGCGGCGCGGGGCGGAACTGGTCAGGCGATTCCAGCGCCCAGGGCTGCCACTGGGCCGCCGCCGGGAACGCCGGATTCTCGCCGGTCCAGTGACCGGGCTCGGTCGGGACAGTGCCGGTCCACTGCGTGCTGAAGCCGTCATTGGTGCCGCGATCGATCACCAGCGCGGCGACCTGACGCCCAAGCTCAAGCCCGGCCTGCACGTCGCTCGGATACTCGACTCCCGCCACCAGGCGCGACTGCGTCGCTTCCAGCACCAGTTCCTCGTACATCGCCGCATCGTCGGGGAACAGCCAGCTCAGCATGGCGGCAGCGGCTCCGGCGGTCGCGGCATATTCGGACGGATACGCGGGGCTGTTCGGGTTGTCGATGACGGTTTCGAGCGTGGCGTCCACTTCGCTGGGACGCGGGCGGTTATATGTGTACTTGCTGTCCCAGGCAGCAACGGTCGCATCATTGATCGCGACGTGCACCAGCGCAAGGTGGCGATAGGCTACCGGAACCGGCAGCTCCTGCTTCAGCATGGCATCGACTGCGATCTGGTTCCAGCGATAGGACGGCGGCCCGGCGTTCCAGTACCCGATCTGGAGCAGCGCGGCTTCGTCGCGCGTTTCCGCCAGCGCCTTGAGCTGGTCGATTTCGGCGGCGGTCGCCGCTTCATCTGGGGGAGCGGCCACACGAAGCTGGCTGGCAGACTCCAGCACCCAGGTCGTGTATGGCTCCACGTTCGAGCCCATCTGCCCGACGGAGCCGGTGGACGGCTCCGCCCGCAGCGCGAGCGCCGTCCCCAGAGAGCCGAAGGTGAGCGCGATGACGATCAGCAGAATCAGTGTAGAGCGACGGTGACGCATGATCGGTGCCTCCTGTACCTTACGGGCGAAGTCGAACACTGCCCATCGTAAGGGTCAACCGGACGGCCGATCATCTGCCAAGGGTTTATTTAGGGGTTTATTGTGGTGAGGAATAAGCCATGCGAAGGCGAGAGCCGCGTCACAGCAGGCCGAGCAGGTTCGCCTGGGCGACCGCCTGCACGCGGTTTTGCACGCCCAGCTTGCCGTAAATGTTGCTGGTGTGCGCCTTGACCGTTCCCACCGAGATCACAAGCTTCTCTGCGATCTCCCGGTTCGAGTATCCGGCGGCCATCAGGCGCAGCACTTCCAGTTCGCGCTCGGTGAGGTGCTCGGCATGCGCCGGATGCGGGTTTGCGCTCGGCGCGCTCAGAAGAGGCGCGTGCTGCCGGTGAAGCTCCGCCGCCACTGCCTCAAGATCTAGCCGCGTGCCACGCTCCCACGCTGCGTCGTAGACCGCCGCGCCCAGGGCGTCGCGCATCTCCGCCCGCCAGCGGTCGAGCAGCGGCCATTTCTCCATCCAGCCAGACGCACGAATCGGGTGGGTGAAAGCCAGCGCCAGCCACTCGACGGCCCGTTCCGGCTGGCCTTCATGCGCCAGCAGGATCGCGGCGGGCGGCAGGCACAGCACAATCCCAACCTCGCCCCGCAGCTTCGTCGAATGGCGCAGCGCCGCCGGGAACCGCTCCCGCAGCGTCTTAACATCGCCCAGCCCGCAGGCCACCAGACACATGCCCCACGCGGCGAAGTCCGGAATATCCGCGAGCGTTCTGGCGCTTGTTTGCGCGCCTTGCTCGCACAGCGCCATGCCCGTCGCATAATCTTCATCCATGCACGCCAGCAGGCCGAGCGTCACCTGCGCCCAGCCGAGCGCATCGTTGTAACGGTGCGGTTCCGCGAGCCGAACGGCTTCGCTGGCGGCGGCACGCGCCTCGGCGAAATCGCCACGCACGAACAGGACTTGATGAGCGAGATGCGTGTAACCTAGCGACATCAGGTGCAGGTTGCCCGTTTCCTCGCTGAGCGCGATCCGCTCCCGCCACAGCCGCTCCGCCTCGGCATAGTCGCCCACCCGCGCCGCGGCGAGCGCCTTGCTGGACAGCGACAGCAGCGTGCCGACCTTGTCCCCGATCTCGATACGCAGGCGCAGGCTTTCGTCGCGCAGCTCTTTGGCGCGCTGCCAGGAGAGGCTGTGACCGAGCACGCTCAGGTCAAACAGCGCCATCGCCACATAGAACGGGTCGCCGGAACGCCGGTAGGATGCGAGACTTTCTTCGAGCAACGCCTCGGCTTTGGCGAAATCTCCAGCGGCATAGGCGGCGGTGCCGAGCCGGTTCAGGCAATACCCGATCTCAATATGATCATCGTGGCGCTGCGCGATCGCCAGAGCAGCGCGCAGGTCCGCATCCGAAATGGACACTGTCTCTTCGGGCGACCGCGCGATCAGCCGCCCCCACAGCCGCCGGGCTTCCTCACCCGGCACTTCCGCGAATTGCCGCGCCGCCGCCTCGCTGAGATCGTCGAATTCCTGCCAGCACCCGCGCAGCATCCAGGTGAGCGAATAGCCCTCGAGCATCGCGCTGATGCGCGCCACGTCTCGCCGTTGGACGGCCCAGTTCCACGCGGCCAGAAGGTTGTCGAACTCGCTATGGTTCTCGCGGATCGCTTCAAGCTGGCGGCCGCCTTTCAGATCGGCGGTGCGCGCTGCGACATGGGCCGCGAAATGCGCGCTGTGCGCCTCGCGCATCTGGTCGCCCAGGCCCGCCGCTTCAAGCTGTTCGAGCGCGTACCGCTGCACGAGACTGTGCATATCGTAGCGATCGCCGGGCCAGACGCGCAGCAGCCCCTTGTCGACCAGCCCGGCCAGCGTCGCAACGTCCGCCCCGCAGACCGCCTGCGCCGCTTCCAGCCGGAAACCGCCGCGAAACACCGCCAGACTTTCGAGCGTCCGGCGCTCGTGCGGGGACAGCAGCGTCCACGAATGGGCGAACACCGCCCGCAAGCTGCGATGCTTCTCGGGCCAGTCGCGCAGGTACGTGCTCAGCAGGTCGAGATTCCGCTCGATCTCGGTGGCGATGGCGCGACACGAAAGCGAGCGCGTCCACGAGGCAGCCAGCTCCAATCCGAGCGGCAGCCCTTCCACCAGGCGGCAAAGATGGATCACGTCCGGCAGATTCTCCCGAGTCAGCCGGAAATCAGCCTTCACCCGGCGCGCGCGCTCGACGAAAAGCTGCACGGCGCTGTACCGCTCGACGTGTGGATCGTCGTCGGCGAGGGGATAGTCCAGGCCGGTGATGTCGAACACCCACTCCTCGCGCAGATTGAGCCGCTCCCGCGAGGTGACCAACACGCGCACGCCCGGCGCGGCGCGGAGCAGATCCGCGACCAGGTCCACATCTGCCAGGGCGTGCTCGAAATTGTCGAGGACGAGCAGCAAATCGCGCTGGCTGAGCGCGTCGAGAAGCTGCTCGCGGAGCGACCTGTCGCCGTGAAACTTGTGGCCGAGTGCCGAGGCGATGGTGGAGACAAGAAAATCCGGCGAAGCGAGGGGAGCGAGCGGCACAAAGACGACGCCCTGCGCGAACCGGCTGGCCACGCGAGAAGCGGCTTCCCACGCGATGCGCGTCTTGCCGCTGCCGCCCAGCCCCACGAGGGTCAGCAGGCGGCAGGCCGGGTCCTCAAAGCAGCGTGCAAGGTAGGCCAGCTCGCGCTCGCGGCCGATGAAGGGGCCGCTCGGGGCGAAGAAATGGGGCGCCGCTCGCGACAAACGAGCCAGCTCAGGCGAGGCCAGAGACAGGCGATGCTTGCCGTTCGTCTGCTGCGAGGCGTTCATACCGGCATGCGAGCCATCCGCGCCGTTAATAGCTGCCAGAGTGATCTCATTATACACCACGCTAGTCTGCCCCTGGCGCGGGGTATACGACCCCTTCGGCCAGGAAGGGAACTACCTGACGGATCGCATCCACGGCTTCTTCATCAAGAACGCGCTGAGATGACTGGATTCCACATCGGCGGGCTGCGGCGCTGAGCTCGTCCGAACCGGTGCAGGCGCACGCAATCAGGCCATTTGACCCGTTGAAGTGCGACCACGCACTCGGTAAAATATCTGCGCTACGACGTTCGCTCAATCTTCGGATGTTGAGACCGGGGCAGCGCGTGGCATCGCGTCACCCCACACGGTCTACCCGCGCTCTCCCTCGCTCGCATCCCCAACTCGATCACAGTGCACTTGATTGGCGAACGCCGAGAAAGGAGCACAGGATGATCAGTGTTAAGAACGTGTCGAAGTCGTATGGTGAAGTTCAAGCACTTTCCAACATAAACTTTGAGGTAGCCGAGGGCGAGATCGTCGGCCTGCTGGGACCGAACGGCGCCGGGAAGTCGACCACGATCAAGATCCTGACCGGCTACCTTCACCCTGACAGCGGCCAAGTTGCAATCGACGGCCTGGATGTCATCAATCAAACAAAAGAAGTCCAGGCGCGAATCGGCTATCTGCCAGAAAGCACCCCCCTTTACCCCAACCTGTCGGTGCAGGCATATCTCAAACTGATGGCCGACATGCGCGGCCTGCCCCGCGACGAACAGCCACGCCTGATTTCCGAAGCGCTGATGGCGACCGGCCTGGTGGACCACCGCGCCCGGCCAATCGGTCACCTCAGTAAAGGGCTGAAGCAACGCGTCGGGCTGGCGCAGGCGATCCTGCACAAGCCGAAGCTGCTGATTCTTGACGAGCCGACGATCGGGCTGGACCCCACGCAGATTGTCGAGGTCCGCAACCTGATCAAACGGCTGGCGCTGAACAGCACGATCCTCTTCTCGTCGCACATCCTCTCCGAAGTGGAAGCCGTGTGCGACCGCGTGCTGATCATCATGAACGGCCAGGTCAAGACAGACGCGCGGCTGGTGGACCTCGCCGCGACGACCGACGCCGTGCTCGTGCTGCAGTCCGCCGCGGACGGCGTGCCGGAGCGGCTGATGGCGCTGGAGCAGATCGAGCGAGTGGAGAGCTTCACCACGCGCGACGGCTACCCGGCCTATCGCATCCACAGCGCGCAGGACGTCACGCCCGCGATCTACGACGTGGCGCGGCAGGAAGCGTGGCCTGTCCGCGAGCTGCGCCAGGAGACCATGACGCTCGAAGCGATCTTTAACCAGTTGGCGACAGCAGCGTGAGACCAAGCAGCTAGCAGTCAGCAACGAGCGATTAGACAGCCAAATCGGATGGCGCAGCGCAACTTCTGGCCGGTCCTGGTTTCTGGCGCTTCTTCGCTGGTTGCTGGCGGTTCATAGCCTGTTCAGGAGTTTGACCGATGAGACAAATACTCGCGATGGCTCGCAAAGAGCTAGACGGTTACTTCAGTTCGTTGATGGCGTTGATCTTCGTCGGCGTGTTTCTGGCGGTAACGCTGTTCACCTTCTTCTGGGTGTCAGATTTCTGGGCGCGCGGCCTGGCGGACGTCCGCCCGCTGTTCCGTTGGATCCCCCTGCTGATGGTGTTCCTGGTGGGCGCGCTGACCATGCGCCAGTGGAGCGAAGAACAGCAAACCGGCACGCTTGAAATCCTGCTGACGATGCCGGTCCGGCTGGCGCAGCTTGTGCTGGGCAAGTTTCTGGCCGTGCTGACGCTGGTCGCCGTGGCGCTGGCGCTGACGCTGTTCCTGCCGATCACCATTTCGACGCTAGGCAATCTGGACTGGGGCCCGGTCTTCGGTGGCTATCTGGCAGCGGTGCTGATGGCGGCTTCGTACGTCGCGATCGGGCTGTTCATCTCGTCGCGCACGGATAACCAGATCGTCGCGCTGATCGTGACCGTGCTGCTGGCGGGCGCGCTCCACCTGATCGGCCAACCCGCGATCACGGAACTGGTCAGCAGCGGAACGGGCGAGTTCCTGCGCAGCATCAGCACCAGCGGGCGCTTCGCCAGCATCGAGCGCGGCGTCATCGACCTGCACGACCTGCTCTACTACATCTCGCTGACCGCGATCTTCCTGGGGCTGAACGTGCTGTCATTGGTCATGCGGCGCTGGGGCCGTGGCGAGCAAGCGCGCCCGGTCCGCTGGAACACCCGCCTGACGACCATCCTCAGCGTGCTCAACATCGTGGCGCTGAACGTCGTGCTGTTCCCGGTGAACATTGGCCGCTTCGACCTGACCGGCGACAACCTGTACACACTGTCTGAGGCCACGCACGAAGTCCTCGACAACCTGCACGAGCCGCTGCTTCTGCGCGCCTACCTCAGCGAGGAGAACCACCCGCTGCTGGAACCGCTGATCCCGCAAATTCGGGACACGCTCGAGGAATATGCCATCGCAGCGGACGATAACCTGACGGTTGAGATCGTCGACCCAATTCAGGATCCGGAGCTTGAAGCCGAGGCCAACCAGACCTATGGCATCAGCCCGGCGCCGTTGATGGTCGCAGACCGTACCGGCCAGTCAGTGCTGAACGTTTACTTCCACATCCTAGTCCGCTATGGCGATCAGAGCAAAGTGCTGGACTTCCAGGACCTGATCACCTTTGACCAGTTCGGCGATGACTTCGAGGTCCGGCTGCGGAACCTGGAATATGACCTGACCAGCGCGATCAAGCACGTGGTCGAAGGCTTCCAAAGCGTCGATAGCGTGCTCGCCTCGCTGGAGTCGCCTGCCGAGCTGACCCTCTACACAACGCCCGGCACGCTGCCGCAAGCGCTCGCAGAGGTCCCGCAACTGATCGAAACCGTCGCGGGCGCAATCGCAGACGAATCGGGCGGCAAGCTGGTCTTTGAGACGGTAGACGTGGACGCCGAAGACAGCCCGGTCACGCGCGACTCGCTCTATGAGCAGTACCAGATCCGGCCGTTCGCGGCGAGCTTCTTCTCGCCCGAAACCTACCTGTTGCACATGGTCCTCGAAGTTGGCGATCGGGTGCAGGTGCTCTACCCCTCGGGTGACCTGAGCGAAGCCGGGCTCCGGACGGCCATCGAGTCCGCGCTGAAACGCGCTGCGCCGGGCTTCCTCGAAGTGGTCGGTATCTGGACGCCGCCCGCTGTTACGACGGACCCGTTCGGGCAGCAGCAAGCCACCTTGCAGCAATACCAGACAGTGCGGCAGGCGTTGCGCGAAAACTACGAAGTGCGGACGGTGTCGCTGGCCGATGGGCAGGTTCCGGCGGACGTCGACGTGCTGTTCGTCCTGGCTCCGCGAAATATGTCAGAGCGCGAGCAGTACGCGATCGACCAGTTCCTGATGCGCGGCGGATCGGTCTTCCTTGCGGTGAGTCCGTACCGGCTGACGCAAGACCCGATGTCCGGTTCGATTGCGTTGGAGCCGGTTGAAGGCAACCTGTCCGAGCTGCTGGAACATTACGGCATCACGGTCGAAGACGGGTTGGTGCTGGACCCGCAGAACCAGCCGTTCGCCTTGCCGGTGCAGCGTAACATCGGCGGCATAACGATCACCGAGATCCAGGCGATCAACTACCCGCCGTTTGTGGACGTCCGCCCCGACGGGATGGAGCGCAGCAACCCGAGCGTGACCGATCTGCCCGCGCTGACCGTCAGTTGGGCGTCGCCGATCACCATCGACGAGGAACGCAACGCCGACCGGCAGGTCACGGAACTCCTGCGCTCCAGCCCGAGATCATGGCACACGAGCAGCACCACCATCCAGCCGAACCTGGATCTGTACGAACTTGGCTTCCGGGTAGAAGAGCCGCAGCAGCGGTATACGCTGGGCGTCGCGGTGCAGGGGCAGTTCGACAGCTACTTTGCAGATAAAGACATCCCGGTCGAGATGGATGAGACAGACGCAGACAGCGCCGAAGCGGAAGATACCGCTGAGGAAGAGATCGATCCGTTGCTGGCAACCGGCAAGCTTGAGCGCTCTCCCGACACAGCGCGGCTGGTCGTCGTCGGCAGCGCGGAATTCCTGAGCGACGTCGTGTTCCAGATTTCGAACAACTTCAACAACGAACGCACTATGAACAACGTGCAGTTCGTTCAGAACATGGTCGACTGGTTCAACGAGGATACGGAACTGGCCGCGATTCGCTCGAAAACCAGCAGCGTCCGCCTGCTGAAGCCCCTCACCGAGAGCGAGCAGACGCGTTGGGAAGTCACGAACTATGCGCTGGCGCTGATATCGCTCGGCGTGTTGGGCGTGGTCTGGCGCATGAAGAAGCGCGCCGAGCAGCCGATGCCCCTGACCGAGCCTGGGGAAGCGCAAGTTCCCGCGCAGAAGTCGGCGGCAGCGTAGGAGGGATGAACGATGTCGAGAGCTAATCAGGTGCTTTCCGTCGCGCTGATCGTCCAGATCGTGCTGGCGGTGGTTCTCTTCATGCCCGAAGACTCCGAGGCGAACGTTTCGGCTGGTCCGCTGCTGGCAGACTTCGAGGCGGACAACGCCGTCAGCCTCACGATCACCGACGGCAACGACAACACGATCACGCTGCGCAAAGCGGACGATGACGAGTGGGTCTTGCCCGAATACGGGGACTATCCCGCAAAGAGCTTCAACGTCCGGCAGGTGTTGAACGGGCTGGAAGGCGTCGAGCGGAACCGGCTGATCGTCCGGAATTCGTCGAGCCACAAACGCCTGAGCGTGAGCAGCGACGAGTTCGAGCGCCAGATCGAGGTCGAGATGGCCGATGGCAGCAAGCGCAAGGTCTACCTTGGCAAGTCATCCGGCGCGAGCGCCGCGCACATCCGGCTGGATGGTGAGGACAACGTCTATCTGACGGCTGAGCTGGTCGCATGGGAAGTCCCGGCGACGCTCACCTCGTGGATCAACACGACTTACTTCTCGGTGACGACCGACGACATCGTCGCGCTGCAGATCGAGAACGCGAACGGCGTCTTCCAGCTTGAGAAGACAGATGACACGTGGCGGTTCGTCGGGCTGGCCGAGGGTGAGGAATTCGACCCCGAGAGCGTATCCACCCTGCTCGGCAGGCTCCGCACGATCCGCATGACCCAACCGATCGGGCGCGAAGCCGACCCCGCGTGGAAGATGGATGAGCCAGCCGCCAAGGTTACGCTGACGGTCCTTGAGCCGGTGATCGAAACGGACACCGAGGGCGAAGAAGACGCGGAGAGCGAGGTCCCCTCGGTGAGCGACTTGCTCCCGCCGACTGCGACGCCGGAAGCGGACGAAACCGAGGAACCTGCAGAGCCCGTTAAGGTCGAGAAGACGTACACTCTGACGTTCGGGCAACAGCTTGAAGGGTCCGCGTACCCGCTGATCTCCTCGGAGTCCGAGTTCTACGTCAAGGTCGCAGCCTCCACAGCCAAAGCGTTCATCGACCTGACGCGCGAGAGCTTCATGGTTCAGGAAGAAGAGGACGCCGACGATACAGAAGCGGAAGCGGACGACGCCGAAGCAGACGCCGACTCTGACGCTGCGGATGCAGAAGCGGACGACGCTAAAGCGGAAGCAGACGCGGGCGACGCCGAAGCAGATGCAGACGCAACCTCTGGCGATGCGGAAGCGACCGCGGAGCCTGAGTCTGAATCGACCGACTAAACGCCATGTTCACCCAGTGCAGCCCGCCCCGGAAGGCGCTCCGGTGGCGGGCTGCACGCATTTTTAGTCTGTTGCGCCTGTCGTGCGGTGACGTCAGCGGGCGATCGGGATCCAGACGCGCATCGCGTTCGCGCCCAGGTTCGCCCAGGCGTAATACGGGATCGCGGTCAGCGGCACTGGCGTCAGGCGTGTCGAGTGGTTCCCCACGCGCCGGTACAGCGCCCCATCCCAGGCGGACGGGTCCTCGACCTGCGCGGTCGCCTCGATCACGATCACGTTCTCGCTGACCACATCTCCGCGCCGGGTGGCGCGTAGCTCAGCGGACGGGTCGATCCGGATGTCGAGCAGGTTCACGTCTGGATGGTCGACCGCCTCGATGCAGTAGACGACCGGACCATACTGGATCGCGACGCTGTCACGCACGGCGTCCACACGCGGATGCGCCTCGACGAAGTACGGCTCGATCCCAAATTCAAGCGCCACTTCGTCGCCCGGCTGCCACGCCCGCTCCAGCACGATATACCCCGCGTCAAGGCGCGGCGCTTCGACCGGCTCGTCATTCACGCGCACGGTGAAACGCTCGCACCAGCCGGGCTTGCGGAGACGCAGCTCCCACACGGAGCCGTTCGCCTGATCGACCGTCAGCGTCACGCGCCCATCCCAGGGGTAATCGGACTGCATGGACAGCGCGATCCCCTGCCCCCCATCCTGCGGAAGATGGACGGTCCCGCTGCCGTAGAGGTGCACCTGCAGGCCGCCCCGGTCATACGATACGAAGTACTGCGGCAGCGAGGCGAACAGGCGCATCAGGTTCGGCGGGCAGCACGCGACGGTATACCAGGGCTTGCGTGCATAGCCGCCCCGAGACAGCAGAGGATTCATGTAGAAGAACTCGCTGCCGTCCAGCCCGTCGTAGAGCCGCCCGTCAAACCACGCCTT
>CBINGT010000073.1:0-11155 GCA_966250245.1 uncultured Anaerolineae bacterium | reverse complement strand
GTCGGTCACCGCCAGCACTGGCGGCGCGTCGAAGATCACGTAATCGGCCTGCTCACGAAGCGCGGCGATGATCTCGTCCATCCGGCGCGAGCCGATCACATCCGCCGGATTGGGCGGCTGCGGTCCGCTCGTCAGGACGCTCAGATTCTCAAGCCCGGCGGCTTGCAGCGGTGGGCGATCCAGCGCCGAGGTTTCGAGCATCATCGTCGTCAGACCTTGCTTGTTCGGCAAAACCCAGATCGTATGCTGGCCCGGCTTGCGGAGATCGCAGTCCACCAGGATGGTGCGCTGCCCGCTCTGCGCCAGCGTCACAGCCAGATTCGCGGCAGCGGTGCTTTTTCCTTCGCCGGGCGCAGCGGACGACACGACCAGCGCGCGAATTGCGCGATCCACACTGGAAAACATCAGGTTTGTGCGGAGCGTCCGGTACGCTTCGGCGGCGGGAGAGCGCGGGTCAGACAGCGTAATCAGTTTCGGGTTGGGCATCGTTTTACCTCACGAGCGCGCATCGTCGGCAGGGATCGCGGCGAGCACCGGCAGTTCGAGGAAGCGCTCGACGTCCTCTTTGCGGCGCACCACGTTCGACTCAAGATACTCGAGCGCGAACACCACCCCGCCCCCAATCAGCAAGCCAAGCAGCCCACCGGCCAGCGTGTTGACGCTCGTGCGCGGCCGGTGCAGGCCGTACGTCGCCGGGTCGAGCACAATCGCTTCGATCCGATCCTGCCGGTCGAGCCCGCGATTCTCCTGATCGCGATATTCCTTGAGCAGCAGCCCAAGCTCGTACGCGATGCGCGACGCTAGCGGGCCGTCTTGCATGTCCACGTCGATCTGGACGGTAAGCTGCGTCGGGTCTGAGCTAATGGTCGAATAGCGCATGAGCTCGCCAGGCGTCATGTCAAGGCTGAGGCGCTCGATCGCCGCCTGGGCCTGCTGCTCCGTGTCGAGGTAGACCACCCAGCTCCGCAGCAGGATGCGCAGCGTTTCGGTCAGCCCGAAGTCATTGCGCGCGGGCTGCATCAGCACGCGCTGCGTCGCACGGTAAACCGGCGTTTGCAGCTTGCTGAGCGCGAACGCCGCCCCGGCCGTGATGATCACCGCCAGCACGACGATCCAGCCGCGCCGCACGATCAGCCGCCAGTAATAGGATAAATCCATGGGGAACCGTTCCTATGTTCTCGGTGCCAGTGCGAAGAACCGCCGCCATTATACCAGGAGTTTGCGCGGATGGGCGGCGGATATCAGGTTGCCGCCCGGCAATCGCCCCCATCCCGCCCGCTAGCGGTCCTCGCGCGGAATCTGCGCCAGCACCGGCAGCCCCAGCGCTTCCACGTCCGCCTGCGTGCGAACGGACCGATCCAGATACTCCGCCAGCGCCGCCAGCCCCACGCCCGCCGCCAGCGCAATCGCAATCCGCACCAGCGGGGAGAACCGCTGCGTGAGCGGCGGCGCGAGCGACTGTACGCGAATGTCGTCCAGCGGCACGACGCTCACCGGCTCGCCGCCGAACTGCGGGAAAAATAGGTGATTGCGGCTTTGTAGCACGGTAATCGCGGCCTGCGTGATCGGGATAATCTCGTCCGGCTCGGACCAGCGCACATGCAGCGACAGGATGCTGCGCAGCCCCTCGCCCGCGAACGCGCCGAGCAGCGCGTCTGGGCCGATGTCCATCCCCTGCTCACCCAGGACGTCGCTCACCTGCTGAGCAAACGAGTCGCTGTCAATCCAAGCCGGGAAATTCACTACGACGTATTCCGACGCCAGCCAGGGCACATACGCGGTATCTTATTAGTGCGTGGTGGTTTGCTCAGTCGGCGGCTGAGGCGGCGCAGCGACCGTCAGTCGCATGTCCACGCCGTAATGACCGTCAGGAAACAGCGACGCTCGCAGCGCGGGCAGGCTGATCAGCAACGCCAACAGCGGCGGAATCAGGATCAGCCACCATCGACGTCGCACAAATTCCCAGACTGCGTACAGTTCCATAGCACCCCCGGCCGCCGGGCGGCTCCCGTCCGCGTGACTGCACTTTGCCGATTATAGCGGAGTTTCCAAGGCACGTCAGCGCTTGCCAGCCACGCACACAATAGGTTACGTTCATAATGATGCGCAGCGAAAACACTGAGGTCTGTCGATGAGCATGCCACAGGGCACCTACGACGAAGACGAGTACGAATACGACGACTACGATGATTACGACGAGGATGACGAGATTGAGGTGATTCCGCCCCGCCGCAGCCGGTCGCGCGGACCGGTCGCCAAGCGCGGCGCGGTTGCACCCGAGGGCAGCATCGCGGCCAGGCGGGCGATCGACTGGGGCACCGCAGGCGGGATCGTGACGGTCATCCTGCTGACGCTGCTTTACGCGCTCTCGCCGGTCGACCTTGTGCCGGATCTGATCCCCGTCGCGGGACAGGCAGATGATGTCGTGGCCGTCACCGCGGGCACCGCGACCGCCGGTTTCCTCGCGTTTCTGCGCGTTGCTCTGCGCGCGATGCTCGCCTCACGCATCGGACGGAAGGGCTGCGTCGTCCTCGGCCTGGTGTTCGGTGTCGTAGGAATCCTCGCGTTTATCGGGCTGCTGTCGCTGCTTGGAGCGATTTTCTAGACGTCAGGCGCGCAGCGTTGACGATAATCAAAACGGGCGATGCAAGCATCGCCCCTACAGATTCAACCCTGGACCTGCGGTATCCCCGCCAATCTGCGTTCCCCTCGCCCACCGGAACCGGGTCTTCGCACGACGGAAGCTCGAGCACGTCGCGCGGCCACTTCTGCCCGTAGAACGCCAGATATTCCGCCGCGTGCGCCGTCCAGTACGACATCTCGTGCCCGCCAGTGGGATGGATGATGTACTCGTGAGCGACGCCCCGCTCCTGAAGTGTCTGCGCCATGCGCTCGACCATCGGGCCGACGTAGTCTGACGCGGCATTATCCATCCAGATGCGCGGCGCGGTCTTCGACAACCCGGGCTGCGAGGCGAGGTCGAGCGGGTTGATCTCCTCGCCAACGTGGTCCGGGTCAAAGTGCGGGCTGTGCCCGCCAACCGCCGAGAACAGATCGGGATGGCGCAGCGCAATGCTGAACGCCCAGAATCCGCCGCGCGAAATGCCGCCGATCGCGCGCCCTTCACGCGCACCCCACAAGCAATACCCGGTCTTGTAGCTCTCCAACATCGGCAGCAGCTCGTCGAGAATCACCGCTTCCCACGACTGCTCGACCGGCGCTTCGTTGCTCTCGGCCAGCATCCCGCCATCCGGCATGATCAGCACCATCGGCGGCAGCGTCCCGGTGCGAATCCCCTTGTCCAGCGCAGTCGCCACGCCCAGGTCGAGCCACATCTCCTCGTCATAGCCGGTACCGTGGAGCAGCACCACATACGGATAACGCCGCCACGTCTCGAAGAAGCACGGCGGCAGATACATCGTGTAAGGCACCTCGCCGCCGATGATCGCGCTGGTGAACGTGTCCGACACGATCTGCCCGGCAGACTCGTTACACACGAACGGCGTCGCGGTCGGCAAGGGAGTCGGCGTCGGCGTGGGCGTCTCGGTCGGGACCGGCGTGCTGACCTGCGCCACCGGGCTTCCACCCCGCAACACGTCTTCCAGGCCCGTCTCCGGGCTGCCAGGCGTGTCGCCTAAGACGATCACCTGCGCGGTTTGCTGGGGAGCCAGCGGCTCGCAAGCGGTTAACAGGACAAGCGTCAGGAAAACGGTGAGTTGGAATGCGCGTCTTTTGGGTATCATGGGACGGATTATAGGCCGATCGCCGCAAGGGGACAATCAAATCCCCTCTTGGCGAGCCGGGACAAAGCACCTACAATTGGAGCGCAGTCATACCGCGTGTATTGGTAGCACAAAGGGAAGCGTTTTGACCGGTACTACCACCCCCGAGAGCATATGCTGGCTTAGCATTCGATGACGACAACACGGAACCTACAACCGGCCGCAGACACGCAGTCCCGCCCGTTCCGTCTGCCGCGAACGTCTGGCCGCCGGCGGCGCCGTCTGCGGAGCCAGCTTCGCTCCATCTTTGTGCGCGGCGACTTCAGCAGCCTGTTGATGACGTGGGCGCTGATGATCATCACGGCGCTAGCGGTCGATGCGGCGAACTGGACGCGCGGCCTCGATGCGCTGGCGATCGTCAGCTTCATCGCGGTCGGCTTTGGATTCCTGCTGGCACGCAGCCATTATTCCGAGTTTCTATCGCTGATCCTCAGCGGGACGTACAGCCTCGTCGGGATTGGCGGAGTCTGCGCGTATGTGCTGGTGGACGAAGGCGGCCCGCGCCAGCGAGTGGTCACCCTCGCCCAGCAGTTGAACGCGTGGCTGACGGAAGCGCTCGCCGGACGCCAGCCGCCGAACGACGAAGTTGCGTTTGTCGTCTTTTTGTCGGTCCTGTTCTGGTATCTGAGCCATAATGCGGCGTGGCACGTCTTCCGCATTGACCGTGTGTGGCGCGTGATCGTGCCCGCCGGGTTGGTGATCATCACCAACCAGTTCTACTACCAGGGCGACCGCTCGCTCGACGGCTACCTGATCGCGTTCGTGATCCTCTCGCTGCTGTTGCTCATTCGCTCGCACATCGACGCCCGCGAGTTCGAGTGGTACATCAACCGGGTCAACTTTCCACAGCACGTCCGGCGGACGTTCTTCCAGGTCGGCAGCATCCTCGCCGTGGTGATCGTCGCGCTGGCGTGGATCGCCCCCGCCGGAGAAGATAACCGCAGCCTCGACCGCCTGCGCGACCTGTTCTCCGACGAGCGCATGATGCAGCTTGCGGACATGTGGAACCGGCTGTTCTCGTCGCTGGAAGGCGAGGGCATCGCCACGACCGACTACTACGGCGGGGACCGACTGCGGCTCAGTGGGGCGATCCAGCTTGGCGACCAACCCGTGCTTAGTGTGGTCGCGCCGTTCGGTCCGCGCTATTACTGGCGCTCGACCGTCTTCGAGAGCTACAACGCCGCGTCGTGGGAATGGAGCCACGTGCGGACCGTCCGCGCGTATACGGATGGGTCCGGCCTGGAGCTTGACCTTGAGCCGACGCTGCCGGGCGCGCGGCGCGAGGTCTCGCAGTCGTTCGAGATCCTGCTGCGTGCATCCGACCTGGTGTACAGCGCCCCGCAGCCGTTCCGCATGGGCCTGCCCGTCGAGGCGGAACTTGACTGCGTGCTCGACCGTTCCAGCCAGGCGTGCGTGAATAACGACGAGCCAACCGACGTCGCGATCATCCGCGCGCGTTCCGTCTTGCGCCGGGGCGATTCGTACACCGTCACCTCGTCGATCAGCACGGCGACGGCGGACATGCTGCGCAGCGCCGGGACGGATTATCCCTCGTGGGTGACGGATCTGTATCTGCAGGGCGCGCAGGACGTCTCGCCGCGCGTCCGCGAGCTGGCCGCGCAGATCGTCGCATCCGCCGGAGCGCAGACGCCCTACGACCAGGCAAAAGCCATCGAGCGCTGGCTGCGCACCAACATCCAGTACAACGAGGCGATCCCCGCGCCGCCCGAGGGCCGCGACCCGATCGACTGGTTCCTGTTCGATGAGCGCGAGGGCTATTGCAACTACTACGCGTCGGCGATGGTCATGATGCTGCGCGCGCAGGGGATTCCGGCGCGTCTGGCGGCGGGGTTCGCGCAGGGATCGTGGGACCCGGAAACCGGCAGCTTCCTCGTCCGCGAGCGCGACGCGCACACCTGGGTCGAGGTCTACTTCCCCGGCTATAGCTGGGTGGAGTTCGAGCCGACCGCCGACGAAGCACCGCTCGACCGCGAAGGGGACGAGACGCCGCAGGCTGTTCTGCCGACCGTGACGCCCTTCCCCACTCCGACGCCCACGCCGCCGCCGACTGCGACGCCGGACCTGCCGACCGAGGACGCAGGCGCGAACGCCACGCCGACGAGCGAGGCCGCGCAGCCGCTGGTCCCACCGACCGCAACGCCGACTCCAACGCCCACACCCAGCCCTACGCCGACTCCCCCGCCCGAGATGGCGCCGGTCGACGCGGACCAGGGAGGCAGCAACGTTCTGCGCACGATCCTGATTACGCTCGGGGTGTTCGTGCTGGTGATCGTCTTGCTGGTGCTGCTCGCGCTGTTCATCATCTGGTACGTCGAGTATCGCGGGCTGGGCGGGCTGAACGGCATCGAGCGGGCTTACGCGCGGCTCGGCATCTACGCGCACTGGCTCGGCCTGCGGCTGGACCGCTCCGCCACGCCAGACGAGCGCCGCCGCTATCTGGTCGGTGAAGTGCCCAGCGGCGAAAAGCCGATCAACGCCATCACGCGCGCCTACATTCAGAACCGCTACGCGCCCAAGGATCGGGTGAACCTTGAGCCGCAGCAGGAAGTGATCAAAGAGGCGTGGGAAGAGGCGCGTTGGGCCTTCATCCGCCGCAAGCTCGACCGGCTGCGCGGCCGGGGATAGCCCGCCACCACGCCCGATCTCGCCATTGACGGGGCCGGGTGCGGCTGGTATCATCGTGCCTCGTCAGCCAGTAATCTGGCGCTTTGCCGCAGACAGCAGGCGTCCCTACGGGGCTTAATTGAGCGACACGCCAGCCTGCCGAGGTGAAGACCTGAGCCGAGCCTTTTGACAGGCGTCGCATTTCCCCTGAAATGTGAACGGTCTTCGCCATGCGCGAGGGCCGTTTTTTGTTGCGCGGCCTTCGCTGCGGACACATTTCGGAGGAAAGGAGGAAAGCGCACTTGGCTCTCACAAGGGAACGCAAAACAGAAATCCTGAACAAGTACGTCTCCATGCTCCAGAACGCGCAGGGGATGGTCGTTACCGAGTATCGCGGCATGACCGTGAGCCAGCTCGATAGCCTGCGCGCCCGGCTTCGCGAGAACAACGCGAGCCTGGTCGTGACCAAAAACACCATCCTGAAGATTGCGCTCGAGCAGGTGGGCATGGCCGTTCCGGACGAGCTGCTCACTGGCCCGGTGGCGGTTGCGGTCGCCTATCAGGACCTGCCGCAGACGGTCAAGAACGTGCTCGAGTTTGCCGGGACGAACGATGTCTTTGTAGTGAAGGGTGGCATTCTCAACCAGACTGTCGTCGACAGCAAGCAGCTCAAGACGATCTCGGAACTGCCGCCGCTCGAAACGCTCCGCGCCCAGCTTCTCGGAATGATCACCATGCCGATGACGCAGTTCCTGGGCCTGCTCAACGAGCCGGCTCGCGGTGTGGTGGCCGTGATCAAGGCCGGCAGCGAGGGCCTGGTCAACGTGTTGGCTGCTTACAGCCAGAAAGATGCCGCGTAAGGCGGCGTAATCGCTCGACCGATCAATCGTACGCAATCACAATTCAGAGAAATCACAAACCTGAAAGGACCCTGTCACAATGGCCGATCTACAGAAGCTCGTTGAAGAACTCAGCAGCCTGACCGTGATGGAAGCCGCTGAGCTCAAGCGCATGCTGGAAGAGGAATGGGGCGTCGAAGCGGCGGCCCCGATGGCGATGGGCGCGATGCCCATGATGGCTGCTGCTCCGGCTGCGGCTGCTCCGGCGGAAGAGGCGGAAGAGAAGACCGAGTTCGACGTCGTCCTCAAGGACGTTGGCCCGAAGAAGATCGAGGTCATCAAGGTTGTCCGCAGCCTGACCAACCTCGGTCTGAAGGAAGCCAAGGACCTGGTGGAAGGCGCCCCGAACAACGTCATGGAAGCCGTCAGCAAGGACGCGGCGAACGACGCCAAGGCCAAGCTCGAGGCGGCTGGCGCGGTTGTCGAGATCAAGTAATCGACTGCATGACATCTACGAAAAAACAGGCGGCTCCGAAATCGGGACCGCCTGTTTTGTTATCTCCACTCGCCGGGGCAGGCGCTAGCGCCCGGTTTCGTAATACTTGAGCCGCTCGATCGGGTCTTCGTAAGCGGTCGCGCCGCGCTCGCGCTCGGCTTTGCGCTGCACCGCCGCGTCGATCTGGCGGATCAGCGTGGCGTACGAGGGGACAATGAACAGCCAACCCTCGGTACGCGGGGAAAACAGGTAGCGCCCATAGCGCCGCACTAGGCGATCTTTCGGCTCCGGCCACGAGCGCATCTGTACCTCGACCGCTGTCATCGCCAGCAACGGGCGGACCAGCGGGCGCCCCATCCCCTTCAAGGACTTCTTAGGGTACAACTGCGACACCTGGACCGGCTGCACCAACTTGATGCGGTGATAGCTGATCATCGTACGGCGAAACGGCCCGCGCACCAGCAGCACGTCCGGCCGCACTTCCACATACGAGCGAACGCTCGCCAACACGCTGAACAGCCACAACCCGGCGCCGACCAGAATCACCACCAGCCCGACCAGGGCCAGCGATTCCGGCTCGATTGCGTCGTTTTGAAGCTCCTCGATAAAGCTTGGCAGCAGCGCGAACAGCCCCATCACCATCAACAGCAGCGCAGGCGGCCGGTAGCGGCGTCCCAGGTTCACATAGACCAGCAGCGGGTGTCGCCGCTCCTCGCGCGCGGAGCTGTCAGATTCCTCTTGGCGCGCCATCGTTCCCTCCTTTGACGGCAGCGGGCACTATTCGCAGTCTACTCAGGACCGGCTACGTGTCAAGCCTTCTGCGCGCGAGGGGCTTACACAGGCGCAAGCTTACTTGAACCGCAGCCAGTAATACCCATAGGGCGGCAGCGAAAACTGGTATGGCTTCTCCTCAACGGGCGTCCACGGATAGCCGGTCAGCACGTCGACCGGCTCGCAGCCCACAAATTCACTCAGATCCAGCGTGCCGGTCTGCTCGCTGTCGGTCAGGTTCGCCAGAATGAGGAACCGCTCGTTCACTTCCGCGCCGTCTTCGTCTGACGAGTACGTGCGCCAATAGCCGAGGATCGCCTCGTTCTCCGGCAGCGCGAACTCAAACGAACCTCGCCCAAACGCACGATAGTTGCGGCGAACCGACAGCATGTGCCGCATGGTGTACCACAACGACTCCGGATCGGCCTGCTGTTGCACAACGTTCAGCTTGTGATAGCCGTACACGTCGTCTGTCAGCACAGGCTCGTACAGCTCATCCGCGTCCGAGAAACCGCCGTTCTTGGTGAAATCCCACTGCATTGGGGTCCGCACGCCATTGCGGTCGTCGCGCCAGATGTCGTCACCCATGCCGATCTCGTCACCATAGTAGATGATCGGCGACCCCGGCAGGGTAAACAGCAGCGCGTTCAACATGCGGATACGACGCTGGTCATTGTCCAGCAGCGGGGCGAGGCGGCGGCGGATGCCCAGGTTCAGCCGCATGCGCGGATCGGGCGCGTAGTGCTCCCACATGAATTGACGTTCTTCCTCGGTGACCATTTCGAGCGTTAGCTCGTCGTGGTTGCGCAGGAAGATGCACCACTGCGCGTCCCGCGGAATGGGCGGGGTGCGATTCAGAATGTCCACAATGCTGCGGCGCGTGCACTGTTTGAGCGCTAGATACAGGCGCGGCATGATCGGGAAGTGAAACGCCATGTGGAACTCTGGCGCGTCGTCCGTCCCGAAGTATTCGCGCACGTCTTCCGGCCACTGGTTCGCCTCAGCCAGAAGGATGCGCCCCGGCCACTTCGCGTCGACGTGCTCGCGTATGCGCCGGATGTACGCGTGCGTCTCGGGCAGGTTCTCGCAGTTGGTCCCCTCACGCTCGAACAGGTACGGCACCGCGTCGACGCGGAACCCGTCGATCCCCTTCTCCATCCAGAAGTCGATAATGTTCAACATCTCCTGCTGGACTTCCGGGTTGTCGTAGTTCAGATCGGGCTGCTGGCTGTAGAAGCGATGCCAGTAGTATTCGCCGGTAATCGGGTCGAAGGTCCAGTTCGACGTTTCGGTATCGAGGAAGATGATACGCGCCTCGCGGTAACGCTGGTCGGTGTCGCTCCACACATACCAGTCCCGCTTGGGGTTGGTCTTCGACGAGCGAGACTCGATAAACCAGGGGTGCTGATCGGACGTGTGGTTGACGACGATATCGACGATCACCTTCATGCCGCGCTGGTGAATCCCGTCGATCACGGCCTGAAAGTCTTCGAGGTCGCCGTAATCCTCGTGGATATTGTAAAAGTCCGACACATCATATCCATCGTCCACCAGCGGCGACGGATACATCGGCATGATCCAGATACAATCGACGCCAAGCTGCTGCAAATAGTCGAGCTTGGTCAGCAGCCCCTTAAAATCACCGTGGCCGTCGCCGTTCCCATCCCGATAAGCCCGCACGTAAATCTGATAAAAAACTGCATCCTTGTACCACGTTGGCGACACGTAGCGCGACATTGATCCCTTCCACTTGGCACGTTATCACAGAAAACAACCAGAAGCTGGCCCCAACCGCAAAGCGGCGGCGTGCCAGCCTATCCCCCCAGGCGCGTCGACCGGCGCGTTATGCGAAATGGACGCGCATCACCAACCGGCCCAGGCGCAGTTCATCGCCATCCCGCAGAATCCGCGCCTGGTGCGCGACCAGCTTCTGCCCATTCATGTACGTGGCGTTGGCGCTGCCGAGGTCCATCACCTTCAGCGCATTGTCCTCGACCAGAATGGCAGCGTGCCGTCGCGACACACCCAATTCTTGCGCATTATAGTCGTCCAGCCCCACATCTGGCGCCTGCTTTGTCTCAACGTCAAAGCGGCCCAGAACGAGCTGATCCGTAATGTTAACAACCAGAGGTTTTTCGTGCCCGCGAATGTGCAGCAGAAGCTGGCGCTCTTTGCCCAACCGGGCGGTGCCCCAGTTGGTCACCTGCGCGCGCAAGGCAACGGAGTCGAGCAGCCGTGTATCCCCGTTGTCCCCATGCACTTGATTCAGGCTAGAGCCGCAGTTGGTGCATACCAACTCGCCTTCGAGGTTCTCAAACCCGCACAGAACACACTTGATCACAGGCGTATCCCCTTGCCGAGCTGAACCTGCCAGTGAGTATAGCCGAACCAGCTATTCTGACAACCGGATACTCCCTAAATGTGGTAGACTCAGGCGGCAAAACGGACGGTTTTCCTCGCGTCGTGCAGGCAGGAGTGCGGTGAATGAGCCAGTCATCTCGGCCCCGGCGGCGCGGTCGCCTGAACCGGCGGCTGACGCTCGCCGAACGCTATTACGAGCGCGCGTTGCACGCCTACGGGCGCGGGCGCTACGACGCCGCCATCGCGGACCTCGATGAAGCGATCCAGGCGGAGCCGAAGCG
>CBINGT010000072.1:0-11172 GCA_966250245.1 uncultured Anaerolineae bacterium | reverse complement strand
TTGGAACGCTTTGTCGGCGCTGGTGCGGACCGGTGGGATCCCGGTTTCGTGGCGCGCCTGGCTGGGGCGGTAGGCCGCGCGTTCTTCCTGGGTGGCATTGCGGCGCTCGGGATGATCGTGTTCCCGTCGAGCTTGCTGCGCATGTCGTCGTCGGTGCGCTCGGCGCCAGTCGCCAGCGCCGGAATCGGCTGCCTGACGGTGATCGCGGCGATCGGCGTGAGCGTGTTCTACGGGCTCTCACTCGTCCTGGTCATCCCGCTGCTGCTTCTGCCGGTCTTCATTCTCGGCTGGGTTGCGCTGGGTCTGGCGCTGATGGTGGGCTGGACCGCTTTCGCGCAGCCGGTCGGCGGATGGTTGCTGGATCGCCTGGGGATGCCATCTCAGCCGCTGATGGTGCAGGCTGCGATCGGCGGGCTGGCGTTGGGGATCGCGGTTTCCATCTGGGACCTGTTCTGGTTCACAAGCTGGATCGGCACGCTCGCGGCGGTGGCCGTCAGCGCGATCGGGCTTGGGGCGGTCATCCTGACGCGCCTCGGCACGCGGCCCTATCCACAGCCAGCGTAAACGTAAGCGTACAGCAGCCAGGAACCGCGCGGTCCCTGGCTGCTTTTTTGATCCCGCTCTGCGTTCTTAGCTGTCGTAAACTTCGATCATCGAGACGAGAATCTGCCGGGTGAAGCGATGAAGCTCGCGGAGCATGTCGTTCCAGTTAATCGCGGCGCGTCCGGCGTTCGTCTCTGCCATTTCAAGCATCGCTTCGAGCAGAAAGTCGCTGAAGTACAGATAGCCGTGCAGCGCCTCGGAGAGCGACAGCCCTTCGCCGCGCAGCAGCCGCCCATACGTTATGCCGATGTCTTTGGCGAGCGCGATTCCGCCCGATTCGCGGGGTGAGGAGAGGTGACGGATCAGCCCGTCCATCAGCCGCAGACCGTGCTGGCGCATCTTGTCCCGGCCCTCGTCGGTCATCTTGCGATACCAGTCTTCGGCGGCCAGCTTGCGGCGATCCGCCACTTCGAGCCTCAGACGCCCCAGCGCGCTCTGCACGACAAGCTGCGCCTCGTGGGGATAGACCTGCGTGGGATGCGTCGCGATCCACTGCTTCAGGTCCGAGCGCCGGAAGCGCCGGTGCCCGCCGGGCGTGCGCCGGAAAGGTAGCTCGCCACGCTCTGCCCAGTTGCGGATGGTTGCCGGATGCACTCCGACAATTCGGGCGGCTTCCCCCAGGCTGACCCATTCTGACGATGGACTCATGCTTGATGCTCCCGCCGAATGCGCTTCCCACGCGTACGTTAGCCGAATTGTATGTCAGAACTGCCGGATCCGGCCAGTGCGATTGCACTATATTTCACAGCATATCGACCGGGTCGATATCGACGAACCAACCGTCCGCGACATCGAGCTGCGCCAGCACAGGGACCGGATCGGGGCTGCGGAGAATGAGGTGCCAGCGATACAGATCGGCGCGCTTGGCGAAGAAGCAGGGCGTGGGGCCGATGATCTCGGTGGCGGTGAACTGGCCTTCCGCGACGATGCGACGCAACGCTTGCTCGGCGCGGCGGGCTTCACGCTCGGCGCGCGCGGCGCTGTCGTACTGGAACAGGATGCGCGCCAGCCGCCGGAACGGTGGATAGCCCTGGTCGCGCCGGTAGGCGATCTCCTGATGGTAGAACTGCTCGTAACCGTGGTGGGCTGCCGCGCGGATCGCGTAGTGTTCTGGCATGTAGCTCTGCAGCACCACCCGCCCGCCCAGCACGCCTCGTCCGGCGCGCCCGGCGACCTGCGTCAGAAGCTGGAAGGTACGCTCGCCGGAGCGGAAATCCGGCAGGCCGAGCGCCGTGTCCGCCGAGATGATGCCGACGAGCGTCACCTGTGGCAGGTCAAGCCCTTTCGCGATCATTTGCGTGCCGATCAGAATGTCGGCGTGGCGATCCGCGAAGTGCTGCAGGATGAACTCGTGCGCCTCGCGTCCGGTGGCGGTGTCGCGGTCCCAGCGGATGGTGCGCGCGCCGGGAAACTCCTCGTGCACGGCGGCCTCAATCAACTCTGTACCCTGCCCAAAATGCTTGATGCGACGGCTGCCGCAGTCGGGGCAAGTTTCGAGGTGGCCTTGCGTATGCCCGCAGTAGTGGCAGATCAGGGCGTGGCGCGGACCGTGATAGGTCAGCGGCGTGTTGCAGCGCGGGCACAGCGCGATATAGCCGCAGTCCCGGCACATGATGAACGTCGCCGTGCCACGCCGGTTGAGGAACAGCATCGCCTGTTCCTCGCGCGCCAGCACTTCGTTGAGCGCCGTTCGCAGCACACGGCTGAAAATGCTGCGGTTGCCAGCGCGCAGCTCCTCGCGCATATCCACGATCTGCACGCTCGGCAGTTCGGCGCTCATCGCGTCCAGCCCGTCGATCGGGTGATAGCGGGCGATGGGCGCGTTTAGGCGACGGATCTGCTCGGCCAGCCGGTCGCGGTGCGCGATGACACGATCCGGCAGCTTCAGCAGGCGATACGGGCCATCGTCTTGCGCGCGGAAATACGTCCCCACATCCGGCGTCGCGCTGCCAAGGATAACGGTCCCGCGCGTGATCTGCATATAGCGGATGGCGACGTCGCGGGCGTGGTAATACGGCGGCGGAATCGGCGGCGACTGCTTGTAGCTGTCGTCGTGCTCTTCGTCGAGGATCACCAGCCCAATATCGGGCAGGGGGACGAACAGCGCCGAGCGCGCGCCGACAACGACGTGAATCTCTCCGGCGCGGGCGCGGCGCCAGGTGTCATATCGCTCACCAGCAGATAGCTCGCTGTGGACGATCGCAACCCGGTTAGGGAAGCGGGTTGCGAAGCGGCGGACGGTCTGCGGGGTGAGCGCGATCTCCGGTACCAGCACGATTGCCTGACGGCCCTGCGCGAGTGCGCGCTCCACGGCGCGCAGGTAGAGCTCCGTCTTGCCCGAGCCCGTTACGCCATGCAGCACAAAGACGCCCTGCTCGTCCGGCGACGGCGACAGATCGCCCCAGTGAATCATGTCCATGTAGCCGCGAATCTCGTTCCAGACGCGCTCCTGATCGAGCGTCAATGGAGGAGCCAGCGCGGGGACGAACTCGCGGTCTGCTAACGGGTCGCGCCACGCCTCAGCCTCGCCCAGCACCACCAGCCCATCGTCCGCCAAGCGCTGCACGCGTGCCAGATCGGTGCCCGTCGCGCTGGTGACCTCGCGCACGTCGACCGGCTCGCCCTGCTGCGCGAGGTAGTTCAGAATGTCAAGATACGGCTGGCCGCCGCGTAGCTCGATAATCCGCTGCTCGGCTTCTTCCGGCGAGAGCAGCAATTCCACCATCGCCGGGTCGGTCCAGCGATAGACGGTGCCCGCGCCTTCCAACGCGCGCACGACGGACGACTTCAGCTCAGACGAGGGCAGCGGCCCTTCCGACTCGAGCATCGTTTCGATCACACTGCGCTGAGCGGTCGCGCGATCGTATTCGCCCGCCTCGATGCGCCCGGCGATCTCCGCCGGGGGACGCGCCAGCTCCACCCAGGTTTGCTTGGGCTCGATCGCGACGTAGCCTTTTTCTGCCAGCGCCTTCACTGGCTGCTCGGTGCAGCCGACGGCCATACACAGCGCGCTGAGTGTCATGCGATGGTTGCGCGCGGTGAGCAGCACTTCGAGGATGTTCGCCCGGCGGGATTCACGGCCCAGGCGCGGCGCCACGTCGCGCACTCGCTCGGCGGGGATGGCAAGCTGCGCCGTGCGGATCACCTTCGGCTTGACGTCCGGCGGATCGAGCACCGGCTCTGATGCAACGATGCCGCGCTCGATCAACCCGCCCATGGCGCTCTGCCAGCGCGTGCGGGGCAGGGCGTGAGAAAGCTGGCGCCCGCGCAATGGCCCGCGCCGCCGCAACAGACTGAGGATGCGGACCTGTGTTGCGGACTGGCCCTCGGCGTCCGGGTCGAGCAGCGTGTACAGCACGTCTCCGCGCTTTGCCAGCCCTGGCGGCAGCATCAGCCCGATCACCATGCCGAGCGGCGTGAGCGTCTGCTCCGCGATCCAGCGCGCCAGCGTCAACTGCGCGGGCGTCACTACCGGCAGCGGGTCGAGCCGTTCCAGCACCGGCTTTGTTTCGGGGATCGGCGCGGAGTCGTGCAGAGCGACCACTACACCCGACGTGTACGCGGTGCCGAAGCCCACCTTAACCAGGTGACCCGGCTGGATCTTGCCGCCTAGCTCGTCGGGGATGTGATAATGAAAGGTGGTATGGACCGGCCGGTTGACCGCAATTTCGGCGTACCTGCTCACGCTGCTGCGCTCCGATGGCCCGAGGCGTAGAACACCGCCGCCCCGTAGCCCACCACCTGACCGTAATCGCCGGTCACGTCGCCCGAGGTCGCATAGCCAACCACGCGCGCCGAATCTGCGCCCAACGCCTGCGCGGCGATCATCACAGTCGCAATCGCGCCGCGTCCGCACGCATAGCCGCGCCCCTCGTCCTCGGCGCGGATGACGCCCGCCGCGTCGAACGCTTCGATCTCGCTCAGCATGGTCGCGTCAAGCTGGTTGGCGACGCCCTGCGGGTAATAATGCGACAGGTCCGAGCTGGCGACGAGCAGGGCGTTTTGCCCTTGCAACAGCGCGCCGAGCGCCCGGCCCAGCGTCTCGGCCATGGCGAGCGACTGGTCGACCAGCATGAGCGGCAGCAGGCGCACGCCATCGTCGGCGCGGATGATGAACGGCAGCAGGTTTTCGATGGAGTGCTCCTGATCATTGCGCACCGCGGTCAGCGGCACCTCACGGCTCAGCGACTCGATCAGGTCGGTTGCAACCGGGACTGTGCCGAGCGGCGTGGCGTAGGCGCTGTATCCGGTCGTCAGCACCTGCCCGCGATAAGGGTAGTGCGACGGGCCGATCAGCACGACCACGTCCGCGCCGAGGCCGCGCACCGGCTTGAACGCGTGCCCCGCGACCGCGCCGGAATAGCGATGTCCCGCATGGGGCGCGACGACGCCGATCACGCGGCCGGGGATGGGCGCGGTTTCCGCCTGGTCGATGTACCTGTCGATCGAGCGGGCAAGCTGTGTCGCGTCGTCGGGGTACCATGTCCCTGCCAGCGCCGCGGGACGAATATCACTCGCAGGGGTCGAGGGGGACATGTGGTGATTCCTCATGTGAAATTAGCTCATATGGTCTATATAAATTTTAACAGATTTTGCGACACCAGTCCACTATTTCAGGCGAGGAATCCGCCCGGTTGCTACAATAAAACTGTGCCCCGAAAGGAGCTTTCCGATGCCCGATCCCGCTCCGAATCCTGACGCCTATCCGGCGCTGCGGCGCTCGTTCGACCGCTGGCGCGCGCAGCATCCCCGCTGGGGCCGCGCGCCGGGCTGGCGATTCTGGCTTAGCACGGTGGTGTTGCTGGTCGTGTTTGCGCTCGTCGTGCTGCCATATCTATTGCCACTGAGCGGCGAGACGGTTCCGCCCGAAACGCTGATCGATCCAGACGGCTTCTTCACGACGCTGGACGACGGAACGCTGTACGCAGTGCACGCGCCGGGCGATGGGCTGGCGGTGCTGCTTCTGCACGGCTTCGGCGGCGCTACCGTAACTTGGCGCGAGACGATCCCTGCGCTGGCGGAAGCGGGCTGCGACGTTTATGCGCTGGATATGCTTGGCTTCGGCCTGAGCGACAAGGTCTTCGACGCGGACTACAGCCACGCGGCGCAGGCGCGGCGGGTGCTGGAATGGATGGACGCGACCGGGCTGGAGCGCGCGGCGCTGGTCGGGCACTCGATGGGTGGAGACGTCGCGGCGCGGATTGCGCTCAGTGCGCCGGAGCGTGTCAGCCACCTCGTGCTGGTGAGCGCAGCGGTCGAAGGGCAGGGGCATCATCAGTACCAGGTACCGGGCTTCGTGCTCGACGTGCCGTTTCTGCGGCGCTGGGCGCGGGTTGGTTTGCGGCAGGCAGTGCCGATGTACCTGGACGACTTTCTGCACGACTCGGTCGAAGACGACAGCGCGGTTACGCCGGAGCTGATCGCGGATTACCGGCGGGTGCTCCGCACGCCTGATTGGGATTTGGCGCTGCTCGGCATGTTACGCGCGGCGGACGAGGATCCGGCGCCGGTCGCGGAGTTGAATGCCCCCACGCTGATCGTGTGGGGAACTGCTGACAACATCGTGCCGCCAGAGCAGGGTGTGTGGCTGGAGCAGACGATCCCCGGAGCGGAGCGGGAGACGCTCGACGGGGCGGGTCACTTGCTGATGCACGAGCAGCCGGAAGCGTTTCAGGCGGCGCTGCTCAACTTCCTGCCGTGTGAGTAAACGTAAAAGCCGGGAGCATGCCCCCGGCTGTCACGAACCTCTGGATGGGTTGCAGACTACTTGTTGATGCGAGCGAGGACGTCTTCCTCGTTCATCAGCAGGTAGGTCTTGCCGTCGTACTTAATCTCGGTGCCCGTGTACTTGGGGAACAGCACCAGGTCGCCCACCTTCAGGTCGGTGGTCATTTCTTCGCTATTCCCAATCGCCTCGATCGTTCCCTGCTGCGGCTTTTCTTTAGCCGTCTCTGGCAGAAGAACACCACCTGCGGTCTGCGTCTCCCCCTCGACCGGTAGCACGAGGACGCGCGCGCCCAGTGGTTCGATCTTGGTTTTATCGGCCATCTCTTGCATCTCCTTCAATCTCAGAGTTTTTGGGTGTCCGCGCCGGACACCAAGCTGCCGCGCGGACACAAGTTACCCGCGCAATTACGACGCGGACAGCGCGACGGCTTCCTTCAACTTTTGCAGAAGCATCGCTTCCGGGGCTGCACCTTCCAGGGATGTGCGCTCGTTGATCACTGTCCGTGGAACGCCCATGACTTGGTAGCGCTGCGCGAGATGGGGGAATTCGGTCACTTCCACCATATCGGCGCGCACCTTGTCGGACGCCATTGCCAGCCGGTGTGCCAGAACAACCGCCTGCGGGCAGTACGGGCAGGTCGGGGTCACGAACACCTGAATGTGCAGCGGGGAGTCGATGCTTTCCAAAAACTCAAGTGTTTGTGGTTCAAGCTCGTTTTCCCCGGTGCCAACCGCCAGGATAGCTTCGAGCAGCGAGGTAAATTCGTAGCCTGAAGGAATTCCGTAGAAGCGAATGCCGTAATCGCGGTCGTTCTCCCCGTTGATGGCGAGCGCAGGGATCTTGTCGATACCCATAGACTCTGCCAGCGCCTGGTCTTCGATGAAGTCGTGCACTTCAAGCGTGACCAGATCGGAGAGCTCGGCCACTTCCTCGGCGATCTGGCGGGTTTCCTTGCAGTACC
Organism: uncultured Anaerolineae bacterium; assembly: GCA_966250245.1. Taxonomy (GTDB): domain Bacteria; phylum Chloroflexota; class Anaerolineae; order Aggregatilineales; family Aggregatilineaceae; genus DYGX01. The sequence goes on along the minus strand of CBINGT010000072.1, from coordinate 3,880 downwards.
CGCACTCGAACTCCTGCGTGAACATGTGGATCGTGACCGGCGCCTGCACGGCCGCAAGCAGGTTGCGGACCTGCTCCTGGGTGTCTTTGTCCATCAATCGCATGGAAATTGGTTCCTTTTTTTGGTGACTGTTGGCGCATTCACCCGTTAGATGCAGCCGGCAAGCACAAGTTGCGCTGTCCATCCCACATCATACCGTGGAAGTGGACGTCTTTCTAAAAGAAATTCGTTAGAGGTGCCGTTAACCTCGCCTGCCGCTATAATGGAGATGGTTCACTGCGCGGCGTCAGATGTGGGCACGAGGCGAAGGCAGAGCGTGGATCTATTCGGTAGCTTTCTGAATTCCCGTCGCAAGCGCGGCGGCAGCAACGATTTCTTCGATACCCTGCGCGGGGCGTCTCGCTGGATTCTTGGCTGCGGTTGCGCGCTTGGTTTGCTGTTTGTGCTGCTGATCATCTTGATTGTCGGCGGCGCGATCCAGCTTGGCGAGGATGCGCTGACCATCGGCGTGGTGCTGGTGATGATCGTGGTCGCGATCGTCTCCCTCATTCGCTCAGCGTATACGTAAGCGACAATCAGCAGAAAGACAGCTAAGAACAGCTCGAAACAGCAGAAGCTGGCGCAGTTGATCTCGCTGGTCTTCGCTGTTTTTATTGCTGCCCCTGGCTTCTCTCGTTCCGCTCCAGCATGTCCAGAATCGCCTGCCCGGTGATGAACACCCGGCGCATCCCCGGCGGCTGGCTGGCGCGCAACTCCCCCGAGGCGAGCAGGCGCTTGACCGTGCTGAGGCTCACGTTGAGCACCTCGGCGACCTCTTCGCGCGAGTAAACCCGGTTCGGCACAATGGGCGGGCGCTCGGAATGATGCGTCATCGCGCGCTCCTACGGAAAGCTCTCCTGCACCCATTGTAACGGGTCGACCTGCACGCCGCCGACCCATAGCTCCCAGTGCAGGTGCGGCCCGGTGGATCGTCCGGTCGAACCGACCAGCCCGATCACCTGTCCTGGCGTGACCACATCCCCGACGTTGACGCGGATCTCCGACTGATGCCAGAAGCCTGAATACACCCCCCAGCCGTGGTCGATGATCGTCGCGTAGACACGCACGGCCAGCGGCTCCGCTATCACGACCACACCCGCCGCCGGTGCGACGATCTGCGTGTTGGGCCCCGCGCCGAAATCCGTCCCGGTGTGGAAGTTGCTCAGCGCGCCGTGATTGTACGAGCGGCGCGTCCCGAACTGCGAGGTGATCGCGCCAGTAGATGGCAGCGCCATCAGCCCGTCAAAGTGACGCGTTGCCGAGAATCCGGCGGTCGCGTGGGCAACACGCGCATCCTCTGTCTCGCTGGCGGTGGGATCGAGCAGCCCTTCTTGCTCGGTTGCCAGGAAGATTTGCTCGGTCTGGTAGCCGCCGGATTGCACCTGCACGCGGAAACTGACTTCCGTGCGCTGGCCGCCCGGCGTCTCGACCGAGAGCGTCAGCGGATAGATGCCGGGGGATGTGGTCGCATGGACGCCAAACAACGCATAGTGCTGCGTGCCGTCGGACGACGCGAAGCGCAGCGGGCGATCGAGGAACGTGCCGCTGACGGTCGCCGCGCTGTCTGTCGAAAGGGCGATGCTCAGCGTTTTGCCCTGCGTCACCGGCAGTGGGTGGAAGCGTGCGTCGGTCAGCGGGTAGGGCAGGCTGGTGGTGCGCCCGGTAGAGGCGGTGTCGGGGACGCGTAGCGTCTGCCCGAAAAACACCGGCGCGGGCCATTCGAGCTGGTTGGCGCGCACCAGCTCGTTGACCGTTGTGCCGTACTGAATCGCCAGCCGGAAGATGTTCTGTCCGGGGCGGACGGTGTGCAGAGCGTCCGGCGCGCTGCTGGGCGACGAATCCGCTGCCGCGCCCTGCGGAACGATCAACGGCTGCCCGATGTAGAGCAGAGCCGGATTGCACAGATTATTCGCAGCGGCGAGGGCTTCGCGCGTGGTCTGGTAGCGGGCAAGTAGCCCTTCGAGCGTGTCGCCCGGCCCGACGATGTGAGTCACGGGCGTTCCGGCGACCGGCTGCGCGTTGGGGATCAGCAGTCGCTGCCCGACCGAGATCACACGCACGTCGGTCAGGCCGTTCGCCTCGGCGATCGCTTCGACGGTCGTCCCGTAGCGCAGCGCGATCCGGAACAGGTTTTCGTCGCGCTGGACGATGTGCACGGTGTTCGTGCCGGTTGGCGTGGCAGCGCCGCCATCTTGCGCGAGCACCGGTTGCATGGCAGCCCCAAACAACACGGCGACCGCCAGCAACCACCGGGCGGCGCCGGAAAGGACAGCATCAAGATGCATCATGGTCAGATTTTACTGTGACGTTCTGCGGCGTATCTCTTCGACAAGCTGCTGCGCGGCGGTCAGGTTTTCGACGGCTCGCGTGGCGAGCGGAATCCCCTGAGCGGCCGTGCTGGCAAGCGTCTCATTGTAGCAGGAAGGCTCGTAGATTGCTCGTGCTTCCGCCGCCGCGACCAGCCCTTCGTTGATCAGCCGCACAGCTTCCTCAAGCTGCGGATCCTCGGAACCCGGCTGGTCAAGGTACGCCCGTTCCGCTGGCGACCACTCGTACGGGCCCGGCCACGGATCGAGCGCGCAGGCCAGCGTGCCGACGGATTCACCCTGCTCGCTGCGCTGCCAGTTGTCGAGCATACCATTGTTGTATGGTCTTTGCAGATCGCCGAGCACGGCCAGCCGCCGGTTAAGCTCTCGCAAAACTTCCGCGTAATCGAGGTGCGGCACGGGCGGCGTTGGCGTGAGCGTTGGGGTGGGCGTCGGCTCAGGCGTGGCAGATGGCAGCGGCGTGGGCATTGGCGTCCCGGGCGGGGCGTCGGGCGGCGCGAGCGGAGCCTCACCATCCGAACCGGGCGCGGACGGTGCCCCGAACGTTGGCGCGGGGTTCGCAATTGCGGCGGCGAGGTCGCGTTCCAGCAGATCAAGCTCGAGCGTCACCTGATCCAGCTCTTTCGCTGCCGTGACCACATCCAGCATGTTCGCCTGTCCGATGGCGCACATCTGCTCCCAGCGGAGTTGCGCGCTCTCCAGCGTCAGCAGGGTAGTGCCAAGCTTATCGGCCAGCAGTGTCAGGTCGCCCTGATAGGTTTCGCGGGTGCGCTCGGTCAGGTCAAGCGGCGCGGGGAGCGCTTCCGGCGTCGCGCAGGCGACCGCGCCCGTCTCGTGGTACAGGCGATTGTAGTCGCGCAGCCGGGCAACCTCAGCCCGTGTTAGCGCGATCTGAGCGCTGATTGCCTGCTCAAACTCTGCGCGCGGCAGGGCAGGCTCCGGCGTTTCCACAGTGGCGCCCTCGTCTCCGCCGCGCCCGAGCACGCGCACCGCAACGTTCGCGGCGATCAGTCCGAGCAGCAGGACCGCCAGCAGCGCGATCAATCCGGTGCGCGCCCGGTCGCCGAGCGCGCGGCGGGGTCCGACCCCTTCCCGCATGGCGCGGAACTGCGCCAGCGCGACTTCGGCAGCCTCGCGCACCCGGTCGTCGCCGTCGTCCAGATAGGCGTTGCGCAACAGGGGGATTGCGCGCGGATCGCGGCTATCCGCCAGCCGCCGGATCGCGCGCCGCCGGACTTTCGGCTGCGGATGTTGCAACTGCTCTACGAGCTCGTTGGGGGGAAAGTCTGACATGGCGCTTCTCAAGTGTCGTGAGGTGTACGGATGTGACAATCATAGCTTTATTCTATCTTATGCGAAAGTGTGCTGATAGGAAAGCGCACCAGCGATTGAGCCGGTGCGCCATGAAGCTGTGATGTTGGAGCCGTGCGAGCCTAGCTGGCTTCGGTCACGGTGAAGCTACAGTCGCCGGTTTCGCTTTCACGCGCCGTGCCCGGCCCAAAGTTGGCGTACCC
>CBINGT010000071.1:0-11275 GCA_966250245.1 uncultured Anaerolineae bacterium | reverse complement strand
TCACAAGCAGTAGGGGGAGTCTTTGACTTTTGTCAAATCGAGCCGGGGTGGCGCGCAGGCGTTGTGCGGGGGAGAGGGACGCATCCGGGTACGTCACCGTGCCCGGATGCGCATGTATCGTAGAGGAAATGAAGTTACAGTGCCTGTAGGGGTGGAGCTTGCTCCGCCCATGACACAGCTCTAGCGAGACACGCGACCCGAAGCGTCGCCGCGCATCAGCTTCTCGACCTCGCCGACCGTGACGAGGTTGAAGTCCCCAAAGATAGTGTGCTTCAGGCAGGAAGCCGCGATCGCGAAATCGAGCGCGCGCTGCGGATCGTCGTAGGTGCGCAGGCCGTAGATCAGCCCGCCGACGAAGGCATCCCCGCCGCCCACGCGATCGACGATGTGCGTGATGTCGTAGCGCGCGCCGGTGTAGAACGTGCCCTCGCGCCACAGCACGCCGGACCACGTGTTATGGCTGGCGGAGATCGAGCCGCGCAGGGTAATCGCGATCGTGTGCAGGCGGTCGAAGCGCTCGTGCAGTGCCTCGCAGACGTAGAGGTAGGCGTCCGCTTCGACCTTCCCGGCAGTCACGTCTACTTCCGGCGCGTGGATGCCGAAGACCTGCGCGGCGTCTTCCTCATTACCGATCGCCACGTCGCACTGCGCGACTAGGTCCGGCATCACCTCGCTCGCCTTCTTACCCCACTTCCATAGGTTCTTGCGATAGTTGAGGTCGCACGAGACGGTGACGCCCAGCGACCGCGCCGTTTCGATCGCTTCGCGGCAGGCGGCGGCAGCGCCCTCGGAGATCGCCGGAGTGATGCCGGTCCAGTGGAACCAGTCGGCATCCGCGAAGACCGCTTGCCAGTCGATCATCCCCGGCTCGATGGTCGCCATCGAGGAATGCGCGCGGTCGTAAACGACCTTGCTGCCGCGCTGGACCGCGCCCATTTCGAGGAAGTAGATCCCCAGGCGCTCTCCACCGCGCACGATCTTGTCCACGCCGACGCCATACTGCCGCAGGAACTGGATGCACGCGTCGCCGAGGTCGTTGGCGGGCAGGCGTGTCACGTAATCGACCGGCATGCCATAGTTCGCCAGCGACACCGCGACGTTCGATTCCCCGCCGCCATAGACGGCGTCGAACGAGCGCGCCTGCCCAAAGCGCAGCATCCCTGGCGGCGAAAGGCGCAGCATGATCTCGCCAAACGTAACCACTTTCTTGACCATCGAGGCGATCCTTTCTGAAAAATAGCTCGACAAAAAGCGGGCAGCTTACGGGGCGCTGCCGCGCTCAATCAGTTCCTCGTCAAACAAGAATTCGCGATACGTCATATCACCTTCTATCCGCTTTAAGAGCAGGCGCGCGGCGTTCGCGCCGATCTCGTACTTCGGCACGCTGAACGTGGTCAGCGGCGGGGTGACCTGGCTCGCCAGCAAGATGTCGTCGCCGCCGATCAGCGCGAGATCGTCTGGAATGCGCCGCCCGGCCTCGACCGCCGCCCGCATGACGCCCAGCGCAACCAGGTCGTTCCCGCAGACGATGGCCGTCAGGTCCGGCTGTTTTTCGAGCAGTTGGCGCCCGGTTTCGTAGCCCGCCGCCCAGGTGGGCAGGCAGGTGGCGCACCACTCGCGGCGGATGGTGATGCCTGCCTCGGCGACGCGCGCGATCAGGTCTTCGATCTGCATGTTGATCAGGCTGCGGATCAGGCTGATGTAGCCGATGCGCGTGTGTCCGGCGCGAGCCAGATACAGCGCCGCCTGATAGGCGCGATAACCGTAGCCGTGCCGGGGGCGGACGCAGCTTGCCAGCGCCGGAAACTGCCGGTTGATGGTCACGACGGCGCGGTGCGGCTCTAGAAATGTCTTCAGTTCGTCATTCGAGAGACGCGAGCTTACCGCAATGAGCCCATCTACGGCAGACTCGTCGATCTGGCCGAGCAGGGTGGCTTCGCGCGTCGGGTTTTCGTTGGTGTTGGCGAGCAGCACGCCATAGCCCTCGTCCCAGGCGGTGTCTTCGATTCCGTGCACGATCTCGGCGAAGTATGGATTGGTGATGTCCGGCACGACGACGCCAATCATCCACGTCTTGGTGGTGACCAGGGTGCGCGCCGCGCGGCTGGGACGATAGCCGAGCGCGTCGATCACCTCGAAGACGTGCTTGCGCGTGGCAGGGCTGATGCGCCCGGTGTGATTGATGACGCGCGAGACGGTCATAGCCGAGACTCCGGCCTCCCGCGCGACATCCTGGAGCGTCACTCTTTTGCGCCTGGCCGACATAAGCTAAATTTATTGACACTCCCCTAAAATCGTCGTACACTGGCTGCAAGGGTTAACGCTAACTCTCTTTATTCGTATTATAGATCGCATTTCTTGTCTGACAACAGTTACCGGCCGATTGACCCGATGAAGCAGCGCTCAGCACGGGGATTGGCAGACGTCGCAACCGTTTTCCCCAAGCATGCGACACGAAAGGAGGCTCCGGAGAAACGCTAGGCCCTACTCTCTTCCCCCTTATTCGCTTTTTTATGTTTTTAGGAGCGCAAGATGGCAAAACGTGTTCCGCTTTACCTGATCACCCTTCTCCTTGTCGCGGCTTTCGCCATTCCAACGCTGCCGCGCGCCAGCGCGCAAGAAGGTCGCCAATATAACGAAGCGCCCATGCTGGCGGAGCGTGTCGCTGCGGGCGAGCTACCGCCGGTTGAGGAGCGTCTGCCTGAGAACCCGCGCGTTGTCGAGCCGATCGACAGCGTGGGCGTCTATGGCGGCATCTGGAACCGCGCCTGGCGTGGCGTCAACGACTTCCACGCTTTCGGCCGCATCACCTATGACCCGGTTCTGCGCTGGCCGCGCGACCCTGCCGACGACGTCCAGCCGGGCCTGGCCGAGCGCTGGGAGTGGAACGAGGACGGCACGGAGCTGACCCTCTACTTCCGCAAGGGCCTCAAGTGGTCGGACGGCGTGCCCTTCACGGTCGATGACGTGATCTTCTGGTGGGAAGCGATCGAAACCGATCCGAACGTCACCGCCGCGATCCACCTCGAGTGGCAGTCGCTTGAAGAACTGGTGAAGGTTGACGACAGCACGATCACGCTGCGCTTCTCTGAGCCGAACGGTCTGGCGGAAACCGTCGGGCTGGCGTTCCACGGCACGCAGTGGCCGCTGGGCTTCGAGCGTTTCGGCTTCTACGCGCCGAAGCACTACCTCGAGCAGTTCCACCCGGCCTACAACGAGGAAGCCACCTACGACCTGTTCCAGGAAAAGGTATTCGACTACAACGTCGAGCGCCCCGTTATGACGGCCTGGAAGATCACCCAGTATGACCCCGGCGCGACGCTGATGATCGCCGAGCGCAACCCGTACTACTGGGCGGTCGACATTGAGGGCAACCAGCTTCCGTACATCGACTACGTGTACTTCCACCTGGTCGAAGATGTGGCGGGCGTGAACGCGATGGGCATCGCGGGCGAGCTTGACATGCAGGCGCGCGCGATCAACCTCGCGGATTACCCGGTCTACATGCAGAACGCGGAAGCCAACGGCTATCACATGCTGCTGTGGCCGCAGGCGATGGCCTCGAATGCCACGCTGTTCATCAACCAGAGCTACCCCGATCCGAAGTACCGCGAGCTGTTCCAGAACTTTGACTTCCGCCGCGCTCTCTCCCTGGCGATCGACCGTAACGCGGTCAACGAGATCGCGTTCCTCGGCCAGGGTGTGCCCCGCACCCAGACGGTGGTTCCGGCTTCGCCATACTACCAGCCTGAGCTGGAGTCGCTGAACGCCGAGTACGACCCGGCGACCGCCGAAGCGCTGCTCGACGGGATCGGGCTGACCAAGGGCTCAGACGGCTTCCGCACCTTCCCCGATGGCTCGGAGCTGCTGATCGTCATCGAGACGTCGGGCACCGGCGCGGGCGAGCTGGACACCTACGAGCTGGTGACCGAGTGGTGGAACGCGATCGGCGTGAAGACCGAACTCCGCCAGGAGACGCGTGAAGTCTTCTGGGATCGCGCTGGCGCGAACGAGGTCATGGTTGCCACCTGGACGACCGACCGCGGGCTGGTCCCGATGGTGGACCCGATCTACCAGTTCCCGTTTGACGAGCGCTCGTGGATGGGCCCGGCGTTCGGGATGTGGTACAAGTCCGGCGGCACGCAGGGCGAAGAACCCCCCGCGCACATCAAGGCCGCGATGGACCTCTACGACGAGTACCGCCGCACGACCGACCCGGCGCGCCAGCTTGAGATCGGCAAAGAGATCGTCAAGATGGCGACCGAGCAGTTGTGGGCCATCGGCACGGTTGGTCTGGTTCCGAACCCGGTGGTCGTGAAGAACAACTTCATGAACGTCGGCGCCAAGCACACGGCCGACTGGATCATCATGACACCCGGCACGCAAGACCCCGCGCACTACTACTTCGCGGACGGCGGCCAGAGCCAGTAACATCATGCGACACTGACCGGGCGCTGCGCTGCGCAGCGCCCGGTCTTCGCCGCTAGATGCCGGAGACCATCCCATGGCAAGTTATATCCTTCGTCGCGTTTTGACGATGGTTCCGATGCTCCTGGTGATCTCGTTCATCTCGTTCGTGATCATCCAGCTTCCCCCAGGAGACTTCCTCAACACCATGCAGGCCGTGCAGGGAGCGAGCGGCGGCGGCATGACGACCGAGCAGGCGGAGCTATTGCGCCGCCAGTACGGCCTGGACCAGCCGATGATGGTGCAGTATTTCAAGTGGCTGTCCGGGTTTCCGCGTGGCGATTTCGGTTGGTCATATGAGTGGGGCACGACGGTCTGGAACCTGATCGATGACCGGATCGGCTATACCATCCTGCTCGGGTTCTGCTCGTTGGTTGTGATGTTCGTTCTCGCGATCCCGATCGGGATCTACTCTGCCACGCACCAGTATTCGATTGGGGATACGCTACTATCGGCGCTGGCGTTCCTCGGGCTGTCAGTGCCGGGGTTCCTGCTGGCGCTGATCTGGGTGTACGTCGGCGCAATTGTGCTGGGGCTCGACGTGCTGGGCGACCAGTCGAAGGAGTTCCTCAACCAGCCGTGGAGCGCCGCGAAAGCCTGGGACTACTTCCTGCACCTGTGGCCACCAGCGATCATCCTGGGGTTGGCGAGCACTGCGCAGTTGATGCGCATCATGCGCAACGGGATGCTCGAGGCGATGACCGAGCAGTACATCACCACGGCGCGCGCCAAAGGGCTGAAGGAGCGCACCGTCATTAACCGCTACGCCGTGCGCGCCGCGATCAACCCGGTGATCAGCGTCATGGCGATGGAAGTCCCCAAGATCATCTCGTCGTCGATCCTGATCGGGGTGGTGATGTCGATCCCGACCACCGGCCCGACCTTCCTCAGCGCGCTCCGCAGCCAGGATATGTACGTCGCGGGCACGCTGCTGATGGTGATGTCGGCGATGCTGCTGGTCGCCAACCTGATCGCTGACCTCATTCTTGGCTGGATAGACCCACGGATCGTGTACACATGATCGAAACGACGCGTGACACTTCAGCAACCGGCCAGGAAATGGACCGCATCGCAGAGCAGTCTGAGGCGCTTCGCGGACTGTATTATGAGCTTGCCGAGGTGCAGGATCCGGCGATCCTCGATGGCAAGGTGAGCGTCCTGAGCGAGAGCGAAGCGAAATTCGCCGCCTCGCAGTGGTCGGTCATCTGGCGGCGGTTCAAGCGCAACAAGGCCGCGATCGTGGGCGGGATCGTGGTGCTGATCTACTACCTCGTCGCGATTGCGGCGGACTTCATCGCGCCGTATGCCCTGGAAACCCGCTTTGTTGAGCAGGCGTATCTGCCGCCACAGCGCATCCACTTCATCGACGAGGGCAGGTTACGGCCGTTCGTCTACAAGGTCGAGTCGGGCCGCGACCCGGTGACGCTTGAGAAAATTCACATCCAGACGGATGAGAAGCAGTATATCGACTTCTTTGTGCGGGGCGACCGCTACGACGTCTTCGGGTTGTTCGAGTCGGATATCCACCTGTTTGGCGCGAAAGACGGCGGGCTGATCAGCATCCTCGGCACGGACCGGCAGGGGCGCGATATGTTCTCGCGGATCGTGCTTGGCAGCCAGATCTCACTGTTCATCGGGCTGTTTGGCGTGATACTGAGCCTGGTGTTTGGCGCGATATTGGGGATCGCGTCCGGCTACTATGGCGGGCTGGTCGACGAGGCAATCCAGCGCATGATTGAGATTGTGCGCGCCTTCCCGTCGATCCCGTTGTGGATGGCGTTGTCCGCTGCGGTGCCGCCCGGCTGGTCACAGACGAAGACGTATTTCGCCGTGACCGTGATTCTGTCGCTGATCGGCTGGACGTGGCTGGCGCGGCAGCTTCGCGGGCAGGTGCTGGCGTTGCGGCAGAGCGACTACATCATGGCGGCGCGGCTGGCGGGCGCCAGCGACCGGCGGATCATCTTCAAGCACCTGTTCCCGGCGACTCTGGGACAGATCATTGTCGTGGCGACGCTTTCGCTGCCGTCCATGATCATCGCGGAAACCTCGCTGAGCTTCATGGGGCTGGGCCTGCGCCCGCCGATCACCAGTTGGGGCGTGTTGCTTCAGGAGTCGCAGAACCTGCAATCGCTGGCGCTGTACCCGTGGGTGTTCACCCCCGCGATCGTGATCGTGATCGTCATCCTCGCATTCAGCTTTCTCGGTGACGGCCTGCGCGACGCAGCCGACCCGTTCACGATTTAGAGGGCGCTATGCAGCCTGAGAATGTGCTTGAAATCAACGACTTGCGGGTGCAGTTCCGCACGCTTGACGGGGTGGTGAGCGGCGTCGAGGGGGTGACGCTGTCCGTCCGCAAGGGCGAGACGCTGGGCCTGGTGGGCGAGTCTGGCTGCGGCAAGAGCGTCACTGCGCACAGCATCATGCGACTGCTGCCGAAGCGCATCGCCAAGATCGCGTCTGGCGAGATCTGGTTCCGCCGCCGCGATGGCTCGGAGCACGATCTGGCGAAGGTTGACCCCGAGGGGAGCCTGATCCGCTCCATCCGGGGCAACGAGATCGCGATGATCTTCCAGGAGCCGATGACCTCGCTCTCCCCGATGCACACCATCGGCGAGCAGATCGTCGAGGCGATCATGCTGCACCAGAACATCGACCGCGCCAGGGCCGAGGAACGCGCCGCCGAAGCGCTCACCGCCGTGCGGATCGGCAACGCGCGCGAGTTCATGCGTTCGTATCCGCACCAGTATTCGGGCGGCATGCGCCAGCGGGCAATGATCGCGATGGCGCTGAGTTGCAACCCGCAGGTGCTGATCGCGGACGAGCCGACCACCGCGCTCGATGTGACGATCCAGGCGCAAATTCTCGACCTGATGCGGCGGCTTCAGCAGGAATACGACTCCGCGATCATCATGATCACGCACAATCTGGGCATCATCAACGAGATGGCGGACCGGGTCGCGGTGATGTACCTGGGCAAGATCGTGGAGATCGCCGACCGCAAGACGCTTTTCAAGCGTCCGGCGCACCCGTACACCGTCGGGCTGATGCAATCCGTCCCGACGATGGGCGACCAGCAGCAGACGCGCCTGCACCCGATCCCCGGGATGATCCCCGACCCGTTCAATATTCCGCGCGGCTGCGCGTTTCATCCGCGCTGCCCGGTGAAGAACAAACCGGCGGCCTGCACCGAAGAGACGGGCGTTCCGCTGATTGAGGTCGAGCCGGGCCACTGGGTACGCTGCACGCTTTACAGGGACTTAGCGAATGGCAACCACTGAAACCACTACCCGGACGGCGCTCGTTTCGATCCGGGATTTGAAAATGCACTTTCCGATCAAGCGCGGCGTGTTGAAGCGCACAGTCGGCTACGTGCGCGCGGTCGACGGCGTCTCGCTGGACATTCAGCGCGGCGAGACGCTCGGGCTGGTCGGGGAGAGCGGGTGCGGTAAGACGACGCTTGGTCGCTGCGTCGTGCGCGCCTACCAGCCGACCGAGGGCACGATCCTGTACTATCCCGGCGAAGGGGAGAACGGGGCGATCGACTTCGCGCGGCTGAGCGAGCGCGAGCTACGCGCCTATCGCCACGAAATCCAGATGATCTTTCAGGATCCGTACTCGTCGCTCAACCCGCGCATGACGGTGCTGGACATCGTCGCAGAGCCGTTGGTCATCCATACCAAGCTGCGCGGGAATGCGCTCAAGGCCGAGGTGGGCGACCTGCTGCGCCGGGTCGGCTTGCGGCCAGAGCACATGAACCGCTATCCCAACGCGTTCAGCGGCGGGCAGCGCCAGCGGATCGGGATCGCCCGCGCGCTTGCGCTGCGCCCCAAGCTGATTGTGTGCGACGAGCCGGTGTCCGCGCTGGACGTGTCGGTCCAGGCGCAGGTGGTCAACCTGCTGCAAGACCTGCAGTCTGCGCTGGGGCTGACGTACCTCTTCATCGCGCACGATCTGTCGGTGGTGCAGCACATCAGCGATCGCGTGGCGGTGATGTACCTCGGCCGCGTGGTCGAGCTGGCCCCCTCGAAGGCGCTCTATCGCAGCCCGCTGCACCCGTACACCGAAGCGTTGCTCTCCGCCGTCCCGTCCACCAACCCGGACATCAGCCGCGAGCGGATCATCCTGTCTGGCGACGTGCCGAACCCGGCCAATCCACCGCCAGGCTGCCACTTCCACCCGCGCTGCCGCTACGCGCAAGACATCTGCAAGCAGCAGGTCCCGCCCTGGCGCGAGTTCGAAAACGGGCACGGCGTTGCGTGTCATTTCGCGGACCAATTGTCCCTGACCGGAGTGAGTTAATCCACCATGGCCCCGACCAAAGAAGAGATCAAGCGCTGGCTGGAGTCTCCGGCCGCGCCCGCCGATCTGCGCGCGCAGATCGTGGCGTCGCCGACCACGCCGCACCTGCTGGACGCGATCCGGCGCGAGATCGACGATCAAGCGCCGATCCCCGCACTGACCTACACGCTCTATCGCACGTTTGAGCACGAGGGCACGCGCGGCCCATATGAGGAGCCGTACTTTTTCAAGCGTGCCCGCCTGACGCGCGCTGTGCTCGAACTGCTGGCGGGCGACGACTCCGCCCGCGACCGGGTGCATGACCTGGCATGGAGCATTTGCGAGGAGACGTCGTGGGTGCTGCCCGCGCACGAGGAGCAGGGCCCGGCGATCTGGGAGCTTGAGCCGCCGTATATCCGCACGACGCCGCTCGGCGCGCATACTATGCTCACGCGCGAGCCGGACTCGATCGACCTGTTCGCCGCCGAGACGGGCGCGGCGCTGGCCGAGACGGTCTACCTCGTCGGGGACCGGCTGGCGCCGGAAGTCCGCCAGCGCATCCGGCAGGAAGTCGAGCGGCACATCTTCCGCCCGTACCTCGCCTACGCGCGCGATCACTGGTGGTTTAAGGGGCCGCTCAACTGGAACGGCGTGTGCAACGGGGCGATCGCGCTGGCGTTCCTGCGGCTGGAAAAGGACGTCGAAACGCTGGCCGAGGCGCTGGCCCTGGCGCTGGAAGGCTTCGAGGCGTATCTGGCGACCGGGTTTGAGGCCGATGGCGGCTCGATTGAGGGCGTTGGCTACTGGAATTACGGACTGATGTACTTCATCACCGTGGCGGAGCTGCTGCGCGAGATCACCGGCGGCGCGCTCGACCTGCTGGCGCAGCCGCGCCTGCGAGACATCGCCGCCTACCCGCCGGGGATGGCGCTCGTCGCGCCGGATCGCTTCATCAACTTCGGCGACTCAACCGAGACGCAGACGCTCTCGGCGGGCGTGGTGACGCGGCTGGCGGAGCGGACCGGCGTCGAGGCGTTGCGCGCGCTGATCGCCCCGCTCGGCGACGCGGCGGCCACTTCGGAAGGCGGCGCGTATATCAAGCCGGATTTCGCCAAGCGTTTCGGCTACAACTTCTACTCGAAGCTGCCGATCATCATGCGCTCTGCCGCGTGGTGGGACTGCACGCGGCCGGTCCCGCCGCTGGAGCAGCGCGACTTCTACCTGCCAGACACGGGTGTGATCAAGCTCGTCGCGGACACAGAGCAGGGCCGCCGTGTGATCCTGGTGACGAAGGGCGGGCACAACGACGGGCATCACAGCCACACTGACATCGGCACGATCATCGTCAACGTCGACGGCGAGAGCCTGCTGCCCGATCCGGGGCGTGGCTACTACAGCAAAGACTACTTCCGCCAGGTGCGCTACCAGAACGTGTTTAACAACTCGTACAGCCACAGCTTGCCGCGCATTGGCGGGCAGCTTCAAGCGCCGGGGCCGCAATTCGGCGGGCGCAGGCAGTTTCACGGCACGATCGTGGAGCACGGCCAGCGCGACGGGACGAAGTACGCGGTGGTCGAATTCCACGCCGCGTATGATCTGCCCGACCTGCGCGGCGCGCGCCGCATGCTGGAACTCGACACGCGCAGCGGCGCGGTGACGCTAACCGACGAGTTCACCTTTGCGGACGGACCGCTGCCGGTTGAGGAAGCGTTCACCACCTGGTCGCAGGTCGAGGTGGACGGGCCACGCGCGCGGATCTGTGGCGAGCGGGCGGCGCTCGATCTGGCGATCGTAGAACCGGCGGGCGCGGCGTTTACGGTTGAGTCGCTGGCCGAGGCGTGCCGCGAGAACATGATCGACGGGATGCTGTGGCGGCTGGCGGTCGCCTTGCCGGACGGCGCGACGCGTTTTCAGATGCGGATTGTTCCGGGGGAACGGGAAGACGAGGCATTCGCCGGGTGAACCTCACCCCTTAACCCCCGGCCCCTTTTCCCCTCTCCGTAAACGGAGAGGGGCCAGGGGTGAGGTTTTGCGCGGCGACAGGGCATACGCTAATGGCTAATCGCTAACTGCTAAGGGCTTAGCATTCTCGTAAAGAAGGACATGAAATGAGTCACTGGCCGAGTGAGTTCCGCACGTTCAAGGACGAGCAAACCGGGCGCACCATCACCCAACTGACCACGACCGGCAACAACGTCCACCTGTATTTCACCGAAAATTCGTTTGACTGCAACCGCAACGAGATCATCTTCCTTTCCGACCGCGAGTCCGGTGAGGACCGCGCGCCGCACGAAGACCCGAAGTACAGCCTCTTCCGCATGAACCTCGACACCGGCGAGATGGAGCGGCTGTCCGACGACGTGCTGGACGGCGCCGGTTCCGCCACCAAGACGCCCGACACCGCGCTGATCGCCTATCGCACGGCGGATGACTGCGTCCGCCTGCTGGACACGCAAAGCGGCAAGCTCACCACGCTCTACGAGCGCGATCAGCGTTTTGAGATCGCCAGCGTGCCGTCGATCGCGTCCAA
>CBINGT010000070.1:0-11297 GCA_966250245.1 uncultured Anaerolineae bacterium | reverse complement strand
TTCGTGCTGCTCGCCATCGGCATGACGCTGGTGATCGCAACTAAGGGCATCGACCTGTCGGTCGGCGCGGTAATGGCCATCGGTGCGGCCACGGCGGTGGTGCTGATCAACCGCTACGAGGCCGGGCAGGAGAACATCCTCTATACCCCCGGCTTCGTGATCCTGATCGCGCTGGGCGTGGGCGCGCTGTGCGGCCTGTGGAACGGGCTTCTAGTCGCGTTCTTCGACATCCAGCCGATTATCGCCACGCTGATCTTGATGATCTCCGGGCGCGGCATTGCGCAGATGATCACCGAGGGGCAATCGCCCACCTTCACGAACGAGACGCTGGCGTTTGTCGGACGCGGCACGATCTTCGGGCTGCCGTTTCCGGTTTACCTCGCGGCCGCGGCGCTGATCATCGTCACGCTGTTCGTGCGGCGCACCGCGATCGGAATGATGATCGAATCGGTCGGCATCAACGCCAAAGCCAGCTACTACGCGGGGATCAACGCGCGGCTCATCAAGATGTTCGTCTACACGCTGTCCGGCGTGCTAGCGGCGCTAGCCGGGCTGATCGTCGCGGGCGAGGTCAAGTCGGCAGACCCGCACAAAGCGGGCGAGTGGGCCGAGCTTGACGCGATCCTGGCGGTAGTGATCGGCGGCACGTCGCTGAGCGGCGGTCGCTTCAACCTGTTCCAGAGCACGCTCGGCGTGTTGATCGTCCAGAGCCTGCTGACCGCGCTGTATGTCAGCAAGCTGCACCCAACCGCGAACCTGGTCGTCAAGGCGATCGTGGTGCTGTTCGTCCTGCTCCTTCAGTCGCCCGAGTTCAGAGACACGCTCACGCGTCTGGTGAGGAAACGGTCATGAAATCTCGATTCTTTCCGCTCTTTGTGACATTCGCGATCTTCACCGCGCTCTATATCTTCTGCTACACGCAGTATTCGAGCTTCGGCAGCATGCGCGTGGTGTGTAACCTGCTGCGAAACAACGCGCATCTCGGCATCCCGGCGGTGGGCGTGACGTTCGTGATCCTCTCCGGCGGCATCGACCTATCGGTCGGCTCGGTGATCGCGTTCACCGGCGTGTTCTGCGCGCTGATGATCGAGCGCCAGGGCGTGCACCCGCTGGCGGCGTTTGCGATGGTGCTGGCGATCGGGACGACGTTCGGCGCGACGATGGGCGCGATCATCCACTACTTCAAGATACCAGCCTTCATCGTGACGCTGTCCGGGATGTTCCTGGCGCGCGGCATGGCATACGTTCTGACAACCGACTCGATCAGCATCCGGCACCCGTTCTACCTCAAAGTGTCCGAGCTGGTTTACGTCTTCCCAGACAAGGGACGGTTCACGTTCGCGGCGGGTGCGTTCCTGGTGGTCGTGATCCTCGGCATCTTTGTCGCGCACTTCACCCGCTATGGGCGTAACGTCTACGCCATCGGCGGGAACGACACCGGCGCGCTGATGCTCGGCGTGCCCGTCGGGCGGACGATCATCACGACGTACGCGCTGAGCAGCTTCCTGGCGACCTTCGCAGGGATCGTGCTCTCGCTCTCGAAGCGCTCCGGCGACTCGACCATCGCGCTCGGCGCTGAAATGGACGTGATTGCAGCAGTAGTTATCGGTGGTACACTCCTCACCGGCGGCGTCGGTTACGTCATCGGCACGTTCATCGGCGTGCTGTTGCCGGGCGTGATCCACACGTATCTGACGCTGGACGGGTCGCTGTCGCCCTGGTGGATCAAGATCATCATCGGCGTGCTGCTGTTTGGCTTCATCGGTCTGCAAAAACTGCTCAGCAGCCAGACGAGCGTGCTCGATATGATCCGGCTGCCACAAGTGGCGCGAGGCTCGGCCTCATCCGGCGATTGACGCGCCGCGATCCGGGCACGGCTCGGACGTGGCTGCACGCTGAACACACCTAAACACGTTAACAACGCGGCGTTGCACCCGGTCGAAAGGCCGGGTCAGCCGCTCTGGGCTGCGCGCCCGACAAATAGAGTTGGTTTTGAGGGATCGACCACGTCATGAGACGGCACCTTCCAAACCCGGACCTGGGCATCAAGCTCAACATGCTGGTGCTGTTCGTCCTCAGCGTCTTCCTGGTAAACATCGTCTTCCTGCTGACGCGTAACACGCAGCGCCTGACCGACCAGGTAGGCGGAGAGCGCATCCGCGAAGAGGTAAACATCCTCGAAAACCGGTTGGCGGAGATTCAGGATCGGATGCTGGTGGACATCAACTTTCTGACCGGGAGCGTCCTGTTCTTCCAGGCGGTCGGCAGCCGCAGCGAGGCGCGCGTCGCGGAAATCGTGAACGCGACGAACGTCCTGCTGAAGCTGGACGATATCACCGTGGTCGATGGCGACGGCAACCGGCTGGTCGACACCGATCCCGATCAGGACACGACTGAGGAAGACCGGCTGCTGGCGCTTGGGCTGCGCGGACAGGAGACGATCGCGCTGCTGGTCGAGACGAAGGAAGGCGCCGTACAGATCAGCATCGCAGCCGTCGCGCCGATCGTCAACACGACGGGGAACATCCTCGGCGCGATCCAGATGAGCCGCCTGATTAACGACGACTTTCTGCGCACGCTGACTTTCGGTCGCGAGGCGGTCCATCTGGGGCTGGTGTACGAGGACCGGCTCATCGCGCGGACGACCCACGATGAGTCAGGCGGCATGGGAGAGAACGCCCTCGCCAACGGGATCAGCGCGGACCCGGCGCCGCTTGAGATGGCGCGCGCCGGGCAGACGGTGATCCTTGAAGATCTGCTTGAGGGTAATGGCGGCGTGCCCCACGCCGGAGCGTACGCGCCGATCCGCACCGATATGGACGAGACGCCCGCCGTGGTAATGATCCTGGTCGAGCTTGAAGATATCCACTCGTTCCAGAACAACACGCTCAACAACACGGTGCTGATCTTCACCATGCTGACGCTGCTGGCGATGTCGATCATCTACATCGCGATCTACCGCACGACCGTCCGCCCGTTGAACCGGCTCAAAGCCATCGCGCAGACGATGACCAGCGGGCAATACGGCGAGCGCGCGCCGGTCACCTCGCACGACGAGGTCGGTCAGCTTGCGATCGCGTTCAACGAGATGGCGACCGCCATTCAGCAACGCGAGATCAGCCTGAAGGAAGCGCGCGAGCGAGCCGAACAAGCCGATCGCGTCAAGTCGATGTTTCTGGCGAACGTCTCGCACGAGCTTCGCACGCCGCTCAACGCGATCATTAACTTGACCAAGTTCGTCGCGCTTGGCATGTACGGCGAGGTGAACGACGAGCAGAAGGAAACATTGCACAAGGTCGAAGCCAGCGGCAAGCACCTGCTCAACCTGATCAACAACGTGCTCGACATCTCGAAGATCGAATCCGGCTCGCTGGAGCTGTTCGTCGAGGAAGGGCTGGACATCGGCGAGATCGTCCGGGTGGCGACCGAGACGGCCAAGGGGCTGCTGCTCCAGAAGCCGGTCACCATCCGCTACGAGATCGCGCCCGACCTGCCCCTGCTGACCGGCGATCAGCAGCGCATCCGCCAGATCATCCTGAACCTGCTGTCGAACGCGTGCAAGTTCACCGACGAGGGCGAGATCGTCGTGCGGGCGTACTGCCAGGATGGCGAGGTGCTCATCTGCGTGTGCGACACCGGTCCGGGCATCGAGCTAAAAGATCAGGAGACGATCTTCCAGGTCTTCCGCCAGGCGAAGGCAGGGGTCCGCAAAGGCGAAGGCACTGGCCTGGGGCTGCCGATCTCGCGGCGGCTGGCCGAGGCGCATGGCGGCCGGTTGTGGGTGTCGAGCGTGCCGGGGCACGGCGCCACGTTTTACGTCGCGCTGCCGGTCGAATCATCGCTGGAGCTAACCGTCTGACACGGTGGGGAACAGACATGGCGTATCCGAGAATTGTGTATTTTGAGGACGATATGCTCAGCCGCGAGGTGATGCACGTGTGCCTGACACGCGGCCTGGGCTATCAGGACGTCACGATCTTCGAAGACAGCGATGATTTTGAGCGCAGGCTGGCGGAGCTCCCCGCCCGGCCGGATGTGATCTTTCTCGACATTCACATGGAGCCGATCGACGGGTTCGCCATGCTGCGCGCGATCCGCCAGGATAAAACGTGCTGCGACACGAAGGTGATCGCCCTGACGGCCAGCGTGATGAACGAAGAGGTCAAGCTGCTGAAAGAAGCCGGGTTCGACGGGGTGATCGCCAAGCCGCTGGACTTCGACACCTTCCCGAGCGTCATGCAGCGCATCTTGAACGGCGAGCAAGTCTGGCATATCAAATAGCCGCGCCGAAGACTATAATGGGCCGAGATTTTGTCAACACAGCACGCGAAGTACGATGGGCGAGAACATAACCGCATGGCAAACCTGCACGCATTGATTATCGACGACGATGCCTACAGCATGTATGTGATGGAGCGGCTGCTCGATCAGGAGAACATCTCCTACACTGGCGTGGCCGATCCGACGCAGCTTGAAGATGTGCTGCGCTCGCTTGAAAAGGTGGACATCGTCTTCCTCGACCTGGAAATGCCGAAAATGGACGGCTATGAGGTGCTGGCGCTGCTGAAACAGCATCTGCAACCCGACGTGCCGATCGTCGCCTGCACGGTCCACACCGCCGAGATCGGCAACACGCGGCGGCAGGGGTTCTCCAGCTTCGTCGCCAAGCCGCTCGACCTTGACCGCTTCTCGGACCAGCTTCATCGCATCCTGAACGGGCAACCGGTCTGGGAGATGCGCTAGACCGCGCCAACCACCCGCCAAACCACAGCGGCGCCGCTCATTTTGTGCGACGCCGCTGTTTGATCTCTCACCCTGTTGGCCTGATGAGCATAGAGACTGTGCCGCTAGTGATGGTGTTCGTGTGCCTCGGCTTCCGCTTTGGTGCGGTGAACCGTCCCATCAGGGTGCTCCGGCGGCGTGTAGATTGTGTAGAGCTTCAGCGGCTCGCTGGACGAGGTGTTCGTCACGTTATGCTGCGATCCGGCCGGGATCACGACGATCGACCCGTCGTGCAGGTCGAACTCCTCGTCCCCGATCAGCGCCCGACCGGTGCCCGACTCGACGCGGATGAACTGGTCAGTGTCCGGGTGCGTCTCCAGGCCAATGTCTTCGCCGGGCTTGAGCGCCATCAGCACAAGCTGCATATGCTCCCCGGTAAAGAGCACCTGACGAAAGTTTTCATTTTCCAGCGTCGCCTTCTCGATATCGGTTGAATATCCGGCCATACCCCTCTCCTTTCGGCTCCATCATCAATCGGTGCTGCGATAAGCGCTGCATCGAGCAGCGCGCCCCGTGCGCAGGCGCATCCACCCTGATCGGATTATAGGCACGCTGCTCAGCGGTTGACACGCGCCCGCGTGGCTATGGACGGGGCATCAGGGTAACCGTCACTTCGGCAGGCTCGTCAGCCTGTCGCAAGATCGACAACTGGACCGTATCGCCGGGCACCGTCTCGCGCGCCAGATACGTGATCAGATCGTTCATGCCCTTGAGCGGCGTGCCGTCGATAGCAGTGATAATGTCGAACCTGCGTAGCCCCGCCCTGTCGGCCGGGCCGCCGCGCACCACTTCCTCCACCACTATGCCGCGCGTGTCGTTCGGCAAGTCGAATTGCTCAATATCTGGCAGCATGAGATCCCTGCCCGAAATGCCGATGTAGCTGTAGTCCACATCTCCCCGCGTGATCAGGCTCTCGATCACCTGCCGCGCCAGGTTGCCGGGGATCGCATAGCCCACGCCGGAGTTTGCGCCGGTCACTGTGGAAATCTGCGCGTTGACGCCGATCACCTGCCCCTGCAGGTTGAGCAACGGACCACCGCTATTGCCGGGATTGATCGCCGCGTCGGTCTGGATCACGCCGCCGATCGAGAACTCTGACAACCCCTCGATAGTACGGTTCAGGCCGCTGACGATCCCGCTGGTCAGCGTCCACTTTTGGCCGAACGGGCTGCCGATCGCCAGGACTGTCTCGCCCACCTGCAACGAATCCGAATCGCCAAAGGACACTGGGGTGAGCGTCTCCGGCGGAACATCAACCTTCAACACCGCCAGGTCCGAATCAGGGTCCAGCCCGACGACCTCGGCCCATGTCAGCGTGCCGTCAAAGAAATCAACCTCAACCAGACTGGCGCTTTCGACCACGTGATAGTTCGTCGCGATATGCCCCTCGCTATCCACCACGAAGCCGGAGCCGGTCCCCACAGCGAGCAACCCGCCGCGGCGCGATTGCGCGTATATCCGGATCGCCACGACCGACGGGCTGACGTTGTTGTATATCTGAGTGAAGGTGTCCGAGCCCGCCTGTTGCACACCCTGGCCTTCCCCAGGGTCAGCCGGTGCGGCCCGCACGAGGCTAGGCGCGCCCGTATCAGCTTGCAGCATAAATAAGCCGCCCGCTGCCAGCGCAACAGCGGCAGCCAGCGCCGCGACTATAAGCATGAAGCGTCCCAATCGATTCATCCCCACGACTCCTTTCAGCAGAATGCAGCCGTCGCATTCCTCTACTGCAAGACAATTACGTCGATCTTATGCTAAACCGCCCAACCGCTGCCATCCACCAAGCACGATGACCGGGCAGCTTGCTTTTAGCTTATCGCTAAGATGTTTGAAGAATGTAAAAACCGGGTTAGGGATTTCTGAGTATGGGGAAAGCGACTTCTGTAGCTGCTAGACGCCCCGGAAGAGGCCCAGCTTTTCCGCGTCGCCAAGCCGTTCGAGATAGGTAAGAATCGCTTGCTTGCTGGCGCGCTTGAGGTCCGCGAACGGCTCCGCTACCAGCTCAACCTGCCGGGCGAGCGGCCACGCGTCCAGCCGTAGAAGCCGCGCGCCGCCGCCAAACGGATCGCCGCAGGCCCACACGACGCGCCGCACCCGCGTGATCACCAGCGCCGAGAGGCACATCACACACGGCTCAAGACTGGAGTAGACCGTCAGGCGCCCTTCGTGCGCGCGGACGAGCGGCATATTCGCCTGCAGGAGTTGTAGCTCGGCGTGGCGCAGGCGGCTGTCCGCGCTATGCCGGGCGTTACGGGCCGTAGCGATCGCCGTACCGTCCGGCCCGACCAGCACCGCGCCGATCGGCCAATCCCCCTCGGCGAGCGCGATCTGCGCTTGATCGAGCGCGGCCTGCAAATGCGCGCGGTCGGCGCCGCCGTCGTGCATAGCACCCTCTCATTCCGCGTCTGCTGGCGCGGACAGCACGCGCAGCGCGCTCTGCTCAAGCTCAGTAAGCGGGACCAGCAGCCCGTGCGTGTGATAACCGTCGTTCGGGATCTCGCGGAGCGGGTACAGTTGCGCCCAGAACGGCAGCCGGTAGCGGAGCGCGGTCAGCGTCAGAACGTAGATCGTCGCGCTGCCCGGCAAGTAATAGAGCAGCACGTCCGCCTCAGACGTATACGCCCACCCCGCGCGGTCGCACGTATCGACCGAAACCGTTTCAATAAACGCATTCCCGGTGCGGCTGGCGGTCCAATCGGTTTTGTACTCGACGGCGAAGCTGCGAGGACGCCGCAGGGCATAAAACCAGCGATCGATCCCCTCGCGCTGCTCGTCAGGCGTCGCCGGGAGAATCCGGAACCAGCGTGCGAAGTAGCGGTCGAGGAACGCTTCCCCTTGCTCCCCCTGTTCCAACTGCCGATCAAACCGGTACAGCGGCAAGTCCTCAGCGTCAACCGGCTAACAGAACCTGTGTTCGATGCCTTCAGTATAGCATGGATCCCCCTCAAACGGCGACCGCAACCAGCCGGAAGATCGAGCGTTGTACGATTGCAACGAAATAGTTGACAAGCGTCTCATGTAGCGGTATTGTTCGCGCCGAGAAACCATTTTGTGCCGTCACACGCAAATAGAACGTTTCAATTAGAGCCAGTTTCGTAGTCGATCCAGCGTGACTCCCCGACGCTTTCGATGGGGAGTCTCTTTTTGCCGGTCAGGGGACGCCACCCGCTGGCGGAATTTTATCGTTCGAGGGGCAGCCGACTCATGCGCGTGCGGCTGTTTCCAGGGGGCAAGCGCGGCGTTTAACCGATCACGCCGCCCACTTTGAGGAGAAACGAATAAATGGAGCAGGCAACCAAGGGGCGCCCGATTGTGGCGTCCGAAGCAGCCACCGGGCTGAAAAGGCGCGACGCGTTCGCAACCGGGCTGGGCGTCCTCGCCGCGACGCTGGGCTCGGCAGTTGGCCTCGGCAACATCTGGAAGTTCCCCGCCATGACCGGGCAGAACGGCGGCGCCGCGTTCATTATTATCTACTTGCTAAGCACGATTCTGGTGGGCCTGCCGGTGATGATCTCGGAGCATATGATCGGGCGGTACGCGCGCAAAGACGCGATCAACAGCCTGCGCGTGGTGGCGCCGAAGGGCCAGCCGTGGTGGCTGATCGGCGCAGCGGGGGGCGTGGCGGCCTTTCTGATCATGGCGTTTTACAGCGAAGTAGTCGGCTGGGTGTTCGCCTACATCGCCAAGAGCGTTTCAGGGTCGATCCTTTCGACGGACCCGGCGACGAACGGCGCGGTGTTCACTGACCTGGTCAGCAGCCCCACGCAATCGTTGCTATGGCAATGGCTCGCCCTGGTGTGGGTGGGCGCGATCCTGATCATGGGCGTGGCGAAGGGAATTGAGCGCGCCACCAAGCGGCTGCTCCCGCTGCTGTTCGTCTTGCTCATCATCGTCGCCGTGCGCAGCCTGACGCTCGACGGCGCGGGAGACGGCGTGTCGTTCCTGCTCAAGCCGGATTTCAGCAAGGTTACCGGGGCGGTAGTGCTGGCCGCGATGGGGCTGGCCTTCTTCAAGCTGTCGGTCGGCATGGGCACGATGATCACCTACGGCAGCTACTTCCGCGAAGACCAGGACATCCCCATGACCGCGACGCGGGTTATGCTGGCGGACCTGACGGTTTCGCTGCTGGCCGGTCTGGCGATCTTCCCGGCGGTGTTTGCGTTCGGGTTTGACGTCCAATCCGGGCCGTCGCTGCTGTTCATCACCATCCCGGCAGTGTTCGCGTCGATGCCCGGCGGCGAAATCTTCGTGGTCATCTTCTTCGTGCTGACTGCGGTCGCGGCGACGGGCGCGATGATCTCGATCGTCGAGGTGCCGGTTGCCTTCCTGAGCGAGCAGTTCCGCATGCCGCGCAAATACGCCCTGGCGCTGACGCTGGTTTTGCTGGCGCTGGCGGGCGCTCCTGCGGCGCTGTCGCAGGGCGAGCTGGCGGACGTGAAAATCGCCGGTAAAACGTTCTTCGACCTGTACGACTACGCGTCGTCGAACATCCTGCTGCCGGTCGGCGGAATGTTTATGTGTATTTTCGTCGGCTGGGTGTGGGGCTTCGAGCGCACCAAGCGCGCGCTGACGAACAACGGCACGCTCAACAACTCCGCCGCAGTCAACCTGTTTTTCATCATCTGCAAGTACGTGACGCCGCTGCTCGTGCTAGTCGTCTTGCTGGACGGCTTGAATATCATCTAGCCGCCGCAATCGACCTGCTAACTGCTCCGGCTCGCCACCTTTCCGGCGAGCCGGTTTGTTTTCCCCCACGCGCAATCCTTACCTACTGTTAATATTTCTGGCTCTCGTCTGGTATATTATTGAGTACATCTGCCGTTCCGCTGGCCGACTCCGCCGCCGGATAAGTGTGTTTACAGGGAGAGCGAGGGCCATGGCTATGAGGAAACGAACGCGCGGAAGAAGGCTGATCGGCACGCTGGCGCTGCTGAGCGTGGTCTTGCTGGTCGGGGCGCTTCCCGGCGTGGCGCGTGCCCAGGCGCTGGACATCACCGTCGAGGAATATCCGGTCCCTGCCGGGTCGCACCCGCACGACGTCGCGCCCGCGCCCGACGGGACGATCTGGTACACCGCGCAGCGACTCGGCGCGCTGGGGCGTCTGGACCCGGAAACCGGCGAAACGCACCACATCCCGCTGGGGAACGGCTCCGCACCGCATGGAGTGATCGTCGGGCCGGATGGTGCCGCCTGGATTACCGACGGCGGGCTGAACGCGATCGTGCGGGTCGATCCCGAGACGGAAGAAGTTACCCTCTATCCGCTGCCACAGGGCACGCCCTACGCCAACCTCAACACCGCCGCCTTTGACGGCGACGGGATCCTCTGGTTCACCGGGCAAAGCGGCTATTACGGGCGCGTCGATCCCGCCACCGGCGAGGTCGAAGTCTTCGACGCGCCGCGCGGGCGCGGCCCTTATGGCATCACCGCCACACCGGACGGAGACATTTACTACGCGTCGCTGGCGGGCAGCCACATCGCCCGGATCGACACCGAAACCGGCGAGGCGACTATGATCGAGCCGCCGACGCCCAACCAGGGCGCGCGCCGCGTCTGGTCAGACTCGCAGGGGCGGATCTGGGTCAGCGAGTGGAATAGCGGGAACGTGTCGGTGTACGACCCGGCCGATGAGTCGTGGCAGACGTGGCGGCTGCCGGGCAACGCGCCCAGCGCCTACGCCGTCTACGTGGACGAGAACGACGTCGTGTGGCTGAGCGACTTCAGCGCGAACGCGATCGTGCGCTTCGATCCCGAAACCGAAGAATTCACCAGCGTCCCGCTCCCCAGCCCGAATGGCAGCGTCCGGCAAATCCTGGGCCGGACGGGCGAAGTATGGGGCGCGGAGTCGGGCGTCGACAAGCTGATCGTTTTGCGGCTGGCGAAGTGATCGTTCCGCCAGGGAGAGAGTTGCAGCACTTTATCGTCAATCGCCAGGGGCATGGATCGTAAGAGGAACTAGAAACGTCGATGAGAGAGCAACGCGCGCAGAGTACGCCTTCTACTGTTCTGGTAATCGTTCTGTCCGCGATAGGGATACTGTTCGCCGGGATGCTGCTCGGCTCGGCGCGCGGCGAAACACCCCCACCCCCCACGCAGGTCGCCGCGCTGGTCGTCAGCGAGAGCGCGCTCCCCACGCCGGAGCCTGCTCTGAACAGCGAGCAGGGCCAGGCTGCCGCAGATCTCGGCGTGCTGACGCCCGCCCCCGCGCAGGAAGTCGCGTTTGAGGTGGGCAACGAGCTGACGATCGCCGCGCTGCGCACCCGCTACATCAGCGGCAGCGAAATCACGCTGGAGCAGCAGCTTCAGAACGGATCGAATTACTACCAGTACATCGCTAGCTACATCTCCGAAGGGAACCGCATCTACGGATTGCTGACGATTCCGATGAGCGAAATGCCGCCCGGTGGCTTCAAGGCGATCGTCTTCAATCACGGCTATATCCCGCCCTCGACCTACCGCACCACCGAGCGGTACGTCGCTTATGTGGACACGCTGGCGCGCAACGGATTCGTGGTCTT
>CBINGT010000069.1:0-11444 GCA_966250245.1 uncultured Anaerolineae bacterium | reverse complement strand
GATGGTCTTTCCGTCGCTGTACGAGGGGTTCGGCTTCCCGGTGGTAGAAGCGATGCGCTACGGGACGCCCGTCATCACAAGTACTACCTCGTCGCTGCCGGAAGTCGCGGGGGACGCGGCTCTGCTGGTCAACCCGCGCGACGAGGCAGAAATCGCGCAGGCGATTGACCGGATCGTAACGGACGAAGCTCTGCGCGCGGCGCTGATCGAGCGCGGATACGAGCAGGCCGGGCGGTTCACGTGGCAGCGCGCGGCGGAGCAGACGCTTCGCGTGCTGGAGCAGGCGGCGGGCGCCGGAAAGTAGCGCCGGAGTTCTGCAAAACCTCTGTGGGACTTCTGTAGGACTATGGTGCCAGCGCGGGAGTTTGTTGCTCACTCCAACGCTCCGGTATAATCCGAGTGACTCCTGTCTTAATTTTCGTGAGGGGAAAAAGACGTCATGAAGCAACTGATGCGGTACGGCCTTCTGACGGTCCTGGCGCTTGCGTTTGCGCTCGGCGTGTTGCCGTTTCAGAGCGCGCAGCTCCCTGTCGCAGAGGCTAACCCCGGGACACAGTGGAACGCGTCATATTACAACAATCGCGACCTGCAAGGTTCCCCTGTTGTGACGCGCATTGACGACCGGATCGATTTCAACTGGGCGAGCGGCTCGCCTGACCCGGCCATTCCCGCCGATAACTTCAGCGTGCGGTGGACCAAGACCGTGAATTTCCCTGTGGGCGGCCAGTGGACCTTCCGCGTCGGTGCGGATGACGGGGTTCGCATGTGGATCGATCAGACGCTGATCGTCGACCAGTGGCACGGCACGCCTTCCGGGTACACCACCTACACCGCGACGCTCGACGCTCTGACGGCCGGTCCGCACGACCTGCGCGTCGAGTACTACGAGGAAACCGGCTTGGCGGGCGTCCAGGTGACGTGGGAGGGGCCCGGCACGACCGCGCCTGCGCAGCCGGCTCAACCCGCACCGACCAGCGGCTGGAACGCGCAGTACTGGAACAACAATTCGCTGTCTGGCAACCCGGTGGTGACGCGCACCGAGAACGCGCTCAACTTCCAGTGGGGTAACGGTGCGCCCGACGGCGCGCTGCCCGCCGACAACTTCAGCGCGCGCTTTACGCACGTCGGCAGCTTCGCGATCCCCGGCTGGTGGCGCTTCACCGTGACAGTGGATGGCGGGGTGCGCGTCTGGATCGACTCGACGCAGATCCTCGACCAGTGGAATCCCAGCTCCGGCGTGCAGAGCTATAACGCCGACGTCTACGAGCTGACCGCCGGAACGCATGAAGTCCGCGTTGAGTACTGGGACGACAGCGGCAACGCGCAGATCGGCATCCACTGGGAAGCGTTCAACCCCGATGGCACGCCGCGTGGTGACGGAACCGGCGACACCGGCACGGGCGCGACCGGCGGCGATCCGGCGGTGAAGGTCTGGGCGTCGGTGACCGCGACCCGCCTGAACGTCCGCAGCGGGCCGGGCACGGGCTATCCGGTTATCGCGCAGGTCCGCTATCCTGAGAACTACGTCGTGCGGGGCGCGGTGCCCGATATGACGTGGGTTCTGATCGACCTGAAGGACGGCCGCCAGGGCTGGGTGAGCAACGAGTGGGTGTACCTGTGGGCCGCGGATGCAACGCTCAACCAGGATCTGGACGGCGATACGTATCAGGACTTCGTGTTCAAGATCCCGCGCGTGTTTGACGCGCCGGTGCTGCCCGGCGAGTTCACTCCCCCGGCCGATCTGCCGCGCGTTCCGGTGAAGGGCCGCGTCAACGACAACCTGCGCCTGCGCGACGGGGCGAGCGCCACGGCTTCGCAGGTGATCGCCACGGTGCCGGTCGGCACGATTGTGGACATCGAGGCGCGCAACCGCAACGGCGCGTGGTATCTGGTGAACTGGCAGGGCATTCGCGGCTGGCTGTCGGCGTCGTTCGTGACGCTGACGGAAGGGCGCGTGAGCGATCTGCTGGTGAGCACCGAGGTCGTGCCGGTCCCACCGGCGGGGCAGGTGTTCGTCCCGACGACGGACGAGGGCGCTCCCGCTGTGACGGTGCGCGGCCGCGCGCTGAGCAACTTGGTGTTCCGCAATAACGCGACGCTCCAGGCCGAGCAGATCGGCGAGATCCCCGCCGGAACCGAGTTCGTGATCGAGGCGCGCAACCGCAATGGCGCGTGGTATCTGATCACGTTCGAAGGCCAGCCGGGGTGGGTCAACGCCGCGTTCGTCCGGCTGATTGAAGGCCGCGTCGGACACCTGCCGATCCAGTAAGCGACGGATCGGACTGTGTGATGGATGGGCCGCCCCGCGTTGGCAACGATGCGGGGCGGTTTGTTTTGAGAGCAGCGATGAGCGGTTAGCCGTTAGCAGTTAGCCAGGAATAAGGCTCTACGTGGCCCTTTGCCCTAAGGCGAATATGGCCCTGTGGCGACTCCTTGCTGATCGGGTATGCTCTATAGCGTCTTATGAACTTTGCACGCGGGAAATCAGACGTTTGGGTGTAGGGGCGGAGCTTGCTCCGCCCGTGGCACCAGTGATTATTCTGACAGCGGGCGCAGCTTGCTGCGCCCCTACGAGAGAACCCGCCCAGGTTCATAATTCGCTTTCGGTTTTTGCTAACTGCTAACCGCTAGGAACTCTCCGATGGGCATTGATTACGTCGTTCACTACGACTGCGAGCCAAAGCGCGCGCTGACGACCGAAGGGCTGATGCTGCGCCTCAAGGGGCGCGACCGCGCCGAGCGGATCATCGCGCTGTACCGCGACCAGGGCGACTACCGCCCTCCGCGCGAGATGGGCTTTGAGATGGTGCGCCGCACCGCCGAAGGGGACGAGGAGCAGGAAGTCATCATCGTGCAGGACCTGCTCGACGCCGCCGAGGAATTAAAGCCCTGGGCGAAATACTGCGAAGGCTGCCCCGCCAACCACGCCGGGCGCGCGTTCGGCTGCATCGGCGCGATCAACTATCCGCTTTCGCGCGCCGGGGAACAGTGGCTGCTCGACCAACTGCCGGGGAACGACTTTCCGCTGGTGTACCTGCTGCTTCAGAAGGCGATCTTAGAGCAGGGCTATCGTGGGGAGCATGCGGCGCGGCTCCGCGCGCAGAGTGGCGTGTTCATGGAGAGCGGTGAGGCGCCGCAGCGCTCGGTCGACGGCTTCGACGTGACGGCCGACCAGGTGTTTGAGATGCTGTTCCTCTCCGGCCACATCCGCCCGGCGCACGGCGCGTTGCTGCTCCAGTTCTTCGACGGGATCTACTCCGATCTCGACGCGGATGTGATGATGCAGCTTGCCGATCCCCCTCGGTGGAGTGGATCGATCGGACCGTGCCGTTCCTGCACCGTCCCGAGCCGGGCGACGACGAGACGATCGCCGCGCTGAAGCAGTTTTTCTTCGCGCTGTACACGGCTTTCCGCGTGGGGGTGCCTCTGCTGCTGGACGTGTGAGCCGGGCATAAAGTGGGGCGGCGCGCCGAGATGGGGTATACTTAGCCCGTATCCGCGAGCGCCCGAGACCGCCCACTTTCATGTACATCGAGCACCTTTCTCTTCAGAACTTCCGCAACTACGCGCGGCTGGAAGTCTCTTTGCCGACCGGTCCTATTTTGCTGCACGGCGCCAACGCGCAGGGCAAAACCAGCCTGCTCGAAGCGATCTATTATTTGGCGACTTCGCGTTCGCCCTACACCACGACCGACCGCCAGTTGATTAACTGGAACGCAGATCACGAGGTCCTGGCGTTCGCCAAAATCGGCGCGGAAGTGGTCAGCGCGAACCGGCCGCTCAGCCGCATTGAGGTGACGCTGGTGCAGGAACCGGGCGCGCTGAACGGCTCCCGCCTGCAAAAAGACATCCGTGTCAATGGCGTGCCGCGCCGCGTGATGGACCTGATCGGACAGATCAACGTCGTGATGTTCCTGCCGCAAGACCTGGTCCTCGTCGAAGGCTCTCCGGCGGAGCGGCGCCGCTACATGAACGTCACGCTCTGCCAGACGGACAGCGTATACTGCGAGGCGCTGGCGAACTTCGAGAAGCTCCTGACGCAGCGGAACGCCCTACTCAAGCGCATTGGCGACGGCGAGGCGCGGCCCGACGAGCTGGGCTATTGGAACGAGCAGCTTGCGCAGTCGGCGGGCGTGGTGATCGCCGGGCGCCAGCGGCTGCTGCGCGAGCTTGAGGTGAAGGCGCGGCGCGTGCACCGCGACCTCTCCGGCGGGAACGAAGACCTCGAACTGAGCTACCAGCCGAGTTTTCTGCCCACCGCTAACAACACCGGGCAGCTTTCGTTCGACGTGATCGGACTGGACCTCAACCGCCAGTTGAAGCCGGACGACATCGCGACGCAGTACGCGGCCACGCTTGAGGAGCGGCGCGGCGAGGACATTGCGCGCGGCATGACGACGATCGGGCCGCAGCGCGACGAGTTGCGCCTGCTGGTCAACGGGCACGACCTCGGCCTGTACGGCTCGCGCGGGCAGGCGCGCACGGCGGTGATGAGCCTCAAGCTGGCGGAGCTTGAGTGGATGCGCGACGTGGTCGGAGAGTGGCCGATCCTGCTGCTGGACGAGGTGATCGCAGAACTGGATGCCGCCCGCCGGGCGTATCTGCTCGACCGGGTGAGCGGCGCGGAACAGGTGCTGCTGACCACGACCGAGCCGGAGATTTTCACGCCGGAGTTTTTGCAGAAGGCGACCCGCTGGCACATCCACGCCGGGCAGATTGTGACGATTCAGGAAGGCAGCTAAAGGCGAGGGAGTAGGGAGTGGGGAATAGGGAGTAGGGATAGCTTTTTCCCACTCCCGACTGCCTACTCCCTACTCCCTTTTTCCGCTAGTGCAATGGCCGCTTGGTCGGCATCCCGGCGCGGCGCGGATAGTTGGGCGGGGTTGCGGCACGCTTGTGGATCAGTACCAGGTGGTGCGTCTCGGCGACCTGCGGCAGTTCCACCGGGATTACCTTCTCTACATGCCCGCCGAGCAGATCGAGCGCCTTTTCCGCCTGCCGCACCTCATTGACCGCGTTCTCCCCTTTTAGCGCGACGCACTTCCCGCCGACTTTGCACAACGGCAGCAGGTACTCCGCCAGGGCGGGCATCTGCGCGACGGCCCGTGCCAGCGCCACGTCATATCGCTCGCGGTAGGCCGGATCCTGACCGGCGTCTTCGGCGCGCGCGTTGAGCACCTTCACGTTGCTGAGTTTCAGCCGTTCGACAATATGCTCGAGGAAGGCGGTCTTCTTGGCGGTTGCTTCAAGCAGCGTTAGCTCGATGCCGGGGAACGCCAGCTTCAGCGGCAGGCCGGGGAACCCCGCGCCCGCCCCCACGTCGATCACGCGCATCCCCGGCTTGAACGTCACGGCGCGGATCACCGACAGCGAGTCGAGGAAGTGCCGCATTTCGATTTCTTCGGGCGCGGTGATCGCGGTGAGGTTAAATTTCTCGTTCCAGGCCAGCAGCTCGTCCGCGTAGAGGCTGAAAGATCGCTGCGTCTCGGCCGAGAGTTCCAGGCCCAGAAGCTCACGACTGCAGCGCACAAGGCGGTCAAGATTCATTACGCATGTATTCCCCTGCGGGGTACAGAAAACGCTCGCACCAGACCGCCCAACGCGCGCGGCCTGCCGTCATTATATCAAGCCCTGGCGCGCAGACCGAAATACGACGCTGGCACGCGGCTGCGCCGGGCGCTATGATCGCGGTGCGAGTGAGAGAGGAGTGAGGGATGAAATACAACGGGACGATTACGCGGGTGGTGGTCGGCAAGGGCGGCGCGACGATCATCCTCGACACCGAGATTGGGCCGCGCGGGATCGAGCTGGAGCGGCCAGATTGGATCCGCCTGCTGAAGCGCGCCGGTCAGACTGACCCCAACGCGCTGGTCGGCTGGGAGGTTGAGTACAATCCGGGGCACGACGACCTGGTGCTGCTCGATCCGAACCGCGCCGCCGACGAGACCGACGACGCGGAATTTGATGACACGGACGACGAAGGCGCGGGCTAGCAGCGCAGGCCGGGCGTCGAACAACCGTTGGCCGCATGCACATCGCGCCGGACGAATGCCTCGTACAATGAGGCTAATGATCGCCTGGAACCCGATCCTGTAGAGGACTGATGCACCGTATCCGGCAATTCTGGCGCGCGCGGACTCGCTGGCAGCGGATCGCGCTGGCGATCGGCGGGCTGTTCGTCGTGTTTGCCGCGCTGGTGTATGTGTGGCTGCTGCGCGACCTGCCCTCGATTGACGACCTTGAGGCGGGGATGGCGCTGCCCAGCACGCGCATCCTGGACCGGTACGGCCGCCTGCTCTACCAGATCGCGGACCCGGAGACGGGCGTCAATCAGGTGATTGCGCTGGACGATCTGCCTGCGTCGCTGGCTCAGGCGACCGTTGCAACCGAGGACGCGAATTTCTACCGCCATCCTGGCGTGGATATTGAAGGGATCGCGCGGGCGCTGTGGATCAACGTGCGCGGCGGCGAGGTGGTTGCGGGGGGCAGCACGATCACGCAGCAGGTCGTGCGCAATCTGCTGCTCGACCCCGAACAACGCGCCGAGCGCACGCTCCGCCGCAAGCTGCGCGAGAGCATCCTGGCGCTGGAATTGACCGCCCGCATGTCCCGCGACGATATCCTGGCGCTTTACCTCAACCAGACGTATTACGGCAACATGGCGTACGGCGTGCAGGCGGCGGCGCGCGCCTATTTCGGCAAGGACGCGGCCGATCTGTCGTTGGCTGAGAGCGCAATGCTGGCCGGGCTGCCGCAGGCGCCCGCGCTTTACGATCCGCTCAGCAATCCTGAGGCGGCCAAGGCGCGGCAGCGGGTCGTGCTCGATCTGATGGCGCGGCAGGGGTACATCACGCAGGCCGAGGCAGACCTCGCATATGAGGAAGCATTGCACTACGCCGCCGTGCCCTATCCGATCGAGGCGCCGCATTTCGTGGCGGCAGTGTGGACGCAACTCCAGCGCCAGTTCCCCGACGAGCTGTATTCCGGCGGGCTGGAAGTCGTCACGACGCTCGATCTCGACTGGCAGAACGCGGCGCAGGATGCCGTTGTGCGCCACCTCAACTGGCTGAACAACCCGCCGCCGGGCGTCCCCTCGCACGAGGCGCACAACGCGGCGGTGGTCGCGCTCGACCCGCACACCGGGCAGGTGCTGGCGATGGTCGGCAGCCCGGACTATTCCGACGAGCGGATCGACGGCGCGGTGAACGCCGCGCTCGCGCCACGCCAGCCGGGGTCCGCGCTTAAGCCGTTCACATATGCGCTGGCGTTCGACCCGGAGAGCGCGCGCCCGTGGACGCCCGCGACCATGATCCTCGATGTGAAGACGCCCTTCGTCACGCGCCGGTTAGAGAGTTATACGCCTGCGAATTTCGGACTGGTGGAGCACGGCCCCGTGCTGGTGCGCGAGGCGTTGGGCTCGTCGTACAACATCCCGGCGGTGGTCGCGCTGGAGCATGTCGGCGTGGACGCGCTGATTCGCCTGCTGACGGAGTTGGGCATCACGACGCTGACCGACCCGGCGCGCTATGACCTCTCGCTGACGCTGGGGGGTGGCGAGGTGCGCCTGCTTGACCTGACGGCGGCGTATGGCGCGCTGGCGAACGGCGGCTATCGTGTCGAGCCGGTTTACATCCTGTCGGTGAAAG
Organism: uncultured Anaerolineae bacterium; assembly: GCA_966250245.1. Taxonomy (GTDB): domain Bacteria; phylum Chloroflexota; class Anaerolineae; order Aggregatilineales; family Aggregatilineaceae; genus DYGX01. Next base: position 3,798 of record CBINGT010000069.1, on the reverse strand, counting down.
ATCGCGACGGAAACGTGCTGCACGAGTGGCGTCCATCCGCGCCCGACGATCCGGTGATCGACCCGCGCGTCGCGTTTCTGATCACCGATATCCTCAGCGACAACGAGGCGCGCATCCCCTCGTTTGGCCCGGCCAGCGCGCTCAACATCGGGCGACCTGCCGCCGCCAAGACCGGCACGACGACCGACTTTCGCGATAACTGGACGGTCGGCTATACGCCCAATCTGGTCGTCGGCGTGTGGGTTGGCAACGCGGACAACACGCCGATGGTCGAGGTCAGCGGGGTGAGCGGCGCGGGCCCGATCTGGCATGAGGTCATGCGGCGCGTGCTGCTCGGCCAGCCGAAGCTTTCGTTTCCGGTGCCTGACGGGCTGGTGCGCGCCGAGGTCTGCGCGACGAGTGGTCTGCTGCCGACCGACTATTGCCCGAAAACACGCTGGGACTGGTTTATCGAAGGCACGGTGCCCACCGAGGAAGATACGTTCCACCGGCCCTACGTGATCGACCGGCGCACCGGCCTGCTGGCCGACGAAAACACGCCGCTCGCCGAGCGGGAAGAGCGGGTGTACCTTGTGCTGCCGCCCGAAGCGCAGGACTGGGCGCGCCGCCAGGGCATCCCGCAGCCGCCGGTCGACGTGCACGTTTTGGCGGGGGAAGAGGCGCCGGTCCGCCTGTTGTCGCCGGACCCGTACACCATCTTTCGCCTGACGCCGCTCGTCCCGGCGGAGACGCAGCGCATCCGCCTGCGGATCGTCGTCCCGGCGGACGCCGTGCGCGTGATCTACCGGATGGATGGCGAGCCGGTCGTGGAGAGTGACGCCGCCCCGTTCGAAGCGTGGTGGGTGCTGTCGCCGGGCGAGCACGAGCTTTCCGCCGAGGTTACGTTGCGCGATGGGCGCGTGCTTGAAGCGGAGCCTATCCCGTTCCGCGTGACCGAGTGGGCGCCGCCCGAGGAACGGATCGCGTCGCGCGCCGCGCAGTAATTCCCCGCTGCTGTAATCCGGCTTCAAAACCTGTTGTATGATAGAGAATATTCGTATCCTTGAGCGTGCGCGAGGATCGCTATGGCTCAGCGTTGGATGATCGCAATGGGAGTCGCGGCGCTGGTGTTGCTGGCGTCGGCGGTGTGGCTGGTCGCCGGTCTGCTGGGGGATGGCATTTCGATCGCTTCAGTGATCGGGCTGGTGCTAGGGGCGCTCTGGCTGGCGTTCGGCTGGCGCGGATTTCTCCAAAATCGCGGCGTGTTCTACGAGGAAGAAGATACTGGCGCGCATCCGGCGGTGCCCGCTGGTGATGACGAGCCGGTTTATCGAGGCGGCGGGTCATATCCTGGGACTTACGCGCCAGGCAGTCCGGCCGGGCCGTTTGAGCGCCCCAAAGAGGACGAACCGGACACGGTATGGGATGCTTTTCCCGCTGCGCCGATACCGATGGCTCCCCCGCCGCCCGTCGCCGCGAACGGGGATGATTTTGAGCTAGAGGAAGCGGCTGAGGAAGAAGCCGCGCCGGACGACTACGGGGCGGCCCCGCCCGCTGCCGCGCCGCCACCTGCTGCCGCTCCCGAACCAGAACCGCCATCCGAGCCGATCCCGGCTGCTGTGGGGTCGCCGCCTAGCGAAAAGATCCTCTTTTCTGCCTACTACCCGCGCGAGGTCAAGCCAAAAGACTGGCAGCCCTTCCGCGCCTATATGTTCAAAGACTTCGCGCTGGCCGAGGTGCAGGCAGACGCACAGGCCGCCTTCGGCCCGCGCACGGACATCCGCGCCACCTCGCGCGAAGCGCTCCAACCGGTGCCGGAAGATGCGCTCGTGACCGCGATCCCCACGCTGCCCGGGTTCGAGTTCGATCCGCCCCAGCTTTCGCTGCGCTTCCGTGGCGACTGGCGGCGCTTCGACTTTGAGTTCCGTGCGCAGGACGCCCCGCTCGACGTGGGCACAGACGGCAACATCACGTTTCTGGTCGAAGGGGTGATCGTGGCGGATATTCCGCTGTCGGTGTACGTCAGCGAGACGGCAGGGATTGCGCCGTTTGCCCCGAGGGAGACGGTCGCGCAGCCGTATCAGGCGATCTTTTGCAGCTACAGCCACAAGGACACGGCCATCGTAGAGCGGGTGGAGCGCGCCAGCCGCTATTTCAACTTCATGTACCTGCGCGACGTGACCACGCTCCGCAGTGGCGAGGTATGGAATGAGCGCCTGCTGGAGCTTATCGAGCAGGCAGACATCTTTCAGTTGTTCTGGTCGAAGCATGCCGCCGCGTCGGAGTACGTGCGGCAGGAATATCTGCATGCGGCCGCGCTGCGCAAGCGGGGCGTGAAAATCCCCACCTTCATCCGGCCGATCCGCTGGGAAGAGCCGATGCCCGTCCCACCCCCGCCAGAACTGGCGGACGTGCACTTCGCGCTGATCCCGGAGTTGGCTCAGCAGGACTAGACGCTCGCCTCAGCGAACGACGGCTAACGACAGCGAAATACAGCAAAAGCAGGGAGTAGGGAAAAGCTACTCCCTACTCCCCACTCCCCACTCCCTACTCCCTTTCTTAGCGGACGACGGAGCGTTTTTCGAGCCGGTCGCGGATGGCGCGCACTGCGTCACGCGTGCGGACTGTTTCCTGAGTGATATTGACGCGCTGCATGTTGTGCCAGCCGAACGTGGTCATGTACTCGATCGTCAGCGCGCCGCGATAGCCGGTGGCGTGCAGGTCTTCGAGCAGGTCGTTGAGGTTGAGCGTGCCGCGGTCGTGGGCTGTCTGAAGCTGACCGCGTGCCGCCTGCCGGATGTGTACATGCGCGACATGCTCCAGCAGCGGCGCGATGTCGCGGCGGGAGATCCCCTGGCAGGTGAAGTGGGCGGGATCGAGCGTCAGGCTGAGGCCGGGCGCTGCGTCGAGCAGCAAAAGCGCATCTTCCGGGCGCTGCGCGACCGAGTCCATGTGCGGCTCGAACGAGATCCGCAGGTCGGTGTCGTCTACTGCGTCGAGCATCCGCAGCAGCGCCGGGACCGATCGCGCCAGGCTGTGATCGTGCCCGTCTTTGTGGATGATGCCGGGCGAGATGGTGATCCCCGGCGTGCCGAGCGCCAGCGCGAACGGCACCAACTGCTCGAATAGCTCCAACGCCGTCTCGCGCTGTTCCGGCTCGGGCGCGTTGATCTGCGGCAGCATGATGTACAGGTCGGCCAGCGTCAGGTTGAAGCGCGCCAGCAGCCCGCGAATGACGGTCGCTTCGGCGTCCGGCGTGCGGGCAGCGCGAGCGGTGTCGATATGCGGGCCGGTCCCCAGGTCAATCGCTCGAAATCCGAGCCGCGCGATCGTCCCGGCAGCTTGTTCCAGCGGCAGATTGTTGTAGCCCCAGGCGTGACAGGCGATCAGCATCCTACCCTCTTTTCGAGGCGGCGCGAACCTGCCAATGATTATATGCCGGGCTTCGACGCAGAGCGAACCGGCTCAGGGGCCGCGCACCTCGACGCGCAGCGGGGGGGCGGATGAGGCGCGCGGCACGGCGACGACCAGCGGCTCGACCAGCTCGTACGCGCAGCCCGGCGCGACGGTCAGCGTCAGCGGCAGGATGTGAGCGTCGCCGCTCGCAGCGACCTCGCCCACATGGAACGAGGCGTCACAGCCGGTCGCAGCGGCGATCGCCCCAGCCAGCACGCGCCCGTCGAAATCGAACGTTCCCCTTATAACCTCGCCGCTGCATTGCTCGCTCTCGTCTACCCGGTTGTAAAACGCAGCCAGCGCATCGGGCGTGTCCCACACGAACGTCTCGCCCGCCGCGCTGAACAGGAACTCTGTGCAGAC
>CBINGT010000068.1:0-11561 GCA_966250245.1 uncultured Anaerolineae bacterium | reverse complement strand
CGATCGGGGGATGGGATCGTCCCGTTTTGTTTGCGGAGCGCGAACACGTCCCCACCTGATGCATTCACTGTTCAGTGTTGTTTTTTGCAATTGCTAACCGCTAATCGCTAACTGCTTTCTTCTCCCCTCGTTGACATCCAAAACGTTTTGGATTATGCTAAAAACAGGTTCAAAACGATTTGGATCGTCGCGACCCATGAAAAAAGCGACCTTAAAAACGATTTCGGACGAATCAGGCTTTTCGATTACGACGGTTTCGCGGGCGCTCGCCGGTTATACCGACGTCAACGAGCAGACGCGCCAGCGGATTGTCGAAATCGCCGAGCGCCTCGGTTACCAGCCAAACCTCACCGCACGGCATCTTCGCAGCAAACACACCAATACCATCGGCATGGTGATCCCGCTCACTGCCTATTACTCCGATCAGTTTTTCATGGAGCTGCTTTCGGGTGTGGGGCAGCAAGCGGCGCAGCATGGCTACGATCTGCTACTATCTGCTCAGGTGCGCGGCGAAGAGGAAATCAGCGCTTACCGGCGCATGGTCGATGGCAGTCGCGTGGACGGTATGGTGCTGGCGCGGGTTCGCCAGCACGACGCTCGCCTCGACTACCTCAAGAGCAGCGCGAAGCCTTACGTTGTCTTCGGCCATGCGGGCGACGACGACTATCCCTACATCGACGTGGACGGCCGGAAGGGTATTTACCAGATGGTCCACCACTTCGCAGAGTATGGGCACCGGCGGATCGCCCTGATCGCTGCGCCGGAGGAACTGGCCTTCGCGCCGCTGCGTCTGGCGGGCTATTGGGATGCCCTGGACGACCTGGGCCTGCCGCGCGACAAGTCGCTGGTCGTCACCGGTGACCTGAGCGCGGATAGCGGCGCCGAGGCAGCCGCCCGGCTGCTCGACCTGCCGGATCCGCCGACCGCGATCCTGGCATGCAACGACCAGATGGCGCTCGGCGCGATGAGCGCGATCGCGGCGCGCGGGCTGCGCGTCGGCGACGATGTGGCGGTCGCCGGGTTTGACGACATCCCCGCCGCGGTGACTGCGTCCCCCCCACTCACCACCATCCGCCAGCCGATTTACCAGATCGGACAGAGCTTAGCGCAGACCCTGATCCGCCTCATCCGGGGCGAGACAGTTCAAAACCTGCATGTGCTTTTGGAGCCGGAGCTGGTCATCCGCGCCTCAAGCGGGCTGCCACGCGGCGGTTAACAAAGGAGGATGCGCTATCGAATGGTATTCGGAAGTTCCGGGCTTTTTGCGTCGAATAGAAGTTGACGGGCAGATAAACCAGGAGATTCAGGGATGAATAAAAAACTTCGCGCGCTCATTCTGCTGACCGTCCTCAGCCTGCTGACGGGCGTGGTGGGCGTCTCTGCTCAGGATGATGGCAACACCCAGGTGGCGATGATGTCCACCCAGTTCAACATCATCGAAGAAGCGGAAAAGTTCCGCGGGATCCTCGCTGAGTCGGGATTTGAAGTCGAATACCTTCCGTCGGACGAGCAGCCGGTCTTTGACACATTGATGGGTGAAGCCGGTGATGAAGTCGGGTCAATTGACGTCCTCGGCGCGCTGCACGGCACGTTCCCCACGCTGGTCGATGCCGACGTGCTGTTCGACCTGACCCCGCTGCTGGAGCAGATCGAGGCGGAAACAGACGTCGCGGATGCCTTTGTCGAACTGGGCAAGATGGGCACGACCGACTTCCAGTACTATGTACCCTGGATGCAGGCGACCTACATCATGGCCGCCAACGTCGAGGCGCTTGAATACCTGCCCGAGGGCGCGGACCTCAACGCGCTGACCTGGGAGCAGGTGGCGGAGTGGGCCGCGGCCGTTCAGGAAGCGACCGGCGAGCCGAAGCTGGGCTTCCCCCTGGCGGGTCTGTGGCATCGCCTGCTGCAAGGCTATCTGTGGCCATCGTACACCGGCCGGATGGTCACGCGCTTCAACAGCCCCGAGGCGGTCGAGATGATGACGTTCGTCCGCGACGAGCTGTGGCCGTACGTCCACCCTCAGTCGATCACCTATGAGTTCATGCAGGAACCGCTGCTGTCTGGCGAAGTGTGGATTACGCTGGATCACACTGCGCGTCTGATCGAGGCGTTCAACGAGCAGCCCGATCAGTTCATCGGCTTCCCGGCGCCGGCTGGCCCGGCGGGGCGCGGCTTCATGCCGGTGGTGGCGGGCCTGGCCGTTCCGGCCAACGCGCCCAATCCCGATGGCGCGGTCGGCCTGATCCAGTATCTGCTTTCGCCCGAGACCCAGGCGACCGTCCTCAACGAACTGGGCTTCTTCCCGGTGGTGGCCGGCGTTGATATGTCGAACCTGCCGGCGGGCGTTGCGATCGAGGCGGAAGCTGTGGCGGCGCAGTCTTCGGCGGAAGATGCGCTTCCGGCGCTGCTGCCTGTTGGCCTGGGCGACCGTGGTAGCGAGTTGAACGAGATCTTCAAGGCGGCCGCCAACCGCATCCTGCTCGATGGCGAAGACATCCAGACGGTGCTGGACGAGGAAGCCGCCAACATCCAGGCGATCTTCGACGACACCGGCGCGCCGTGCTGGGAGCCTGACCCGGTGGGCGAGGAAGCCTGCGCGGTCGAAACGCTCGAGTAGCGTCATGCGGCTGAGCCGCGTGTGACATGCCATGCCGCAGGGGGAAATCGGCCGGTGGCTGGTTTCCCCCTGTTCAATCAGCAGGGAGACTGCAATGAAATTCAGAAACATGAACTGGGCTCCCTACCTGCTCTTGCTGCCGTCGTTCATCTACCTGATGCTGTTCTTCGCCTGGCCGATGGTTCAGGCGCTGCAGCTCGCCTTCCGCCGCGACAGCCAGATTTTGCCGCTGCGCGCGGAGCCTGCGGTTGAAGACGCCGCCATCACCGGCGAGCTGGAGCGCGGGACGACGGTCGAGCTGCTGGACGTGATGGTCGTTGAAACGCAGCGAGCGGGTGGCCTGCTGAGCGACCGGGTTTTCTGGCTGGAAGTGGCCGGGATCGACCCGGAAGGCGAGCGGGTCAGCGGATGGGCCTTGCGCGGCGATGTGTTCGTGGCGGACGCCAGCCGGTCGTCTAGAGGGACGGTTCGCTCTGGCGTGGCGAGGTTGCGGGCCGGACCGGCGCTTGACGCTGAGGTGATCGGCGAGCTGCCGCAGGATACCGAGGTCGCGCTCCTTGAATGGGATCGGTCTGGCCAGCGGGTTGCGGCCGGGGGATTGCTCCAAAAGCCTCTGACCTGGCTGCGCGTCAGCGCCGAAACCGAGGATGGCGAAGTGGTCGAGGGCTGGTTGGAGCGGTCGTCACTCTCCATTCAGGATACAGAAATTTCCTCGACCGGGCGCGTGCAGAGCGGCCGGGGGTCAAAGGAGTGGACGCTCGACTACGTCAAGCGCATGGTGCGCGACGCGCGGTTTGACGACGCGGTGATCACGTCGATCCTGCTGGTGGTGCTGATCCTGCCGGTGCAGTTCGTGCTGGCGATTATCATGGCGCTGGTGCTCCAGTCGCAGCTCCGCTTCAACTCATTATTCCTGTACCTCTACGCGATCCCGCTTGGCATCTCGGACCTCGCAGCCGGTCTGGTGTGGTACACCATTTTCACGCAGACCGGTTACCTAAACTCGTTCTTGCAGTCGCTTGGGCTGATCGACCGGCCGTTTATCTTTATCTCCAGCGCTCACAAAGAGTGGATTATTATCGCGATTGTCCTGGCCGAAATCTGGCGCGCGACCTCGCTGGTGATGGTGATCGTGGTGTCTGGCTTGCAGGCCATCCCGCGCGACTATCTTGAGGCGGGCGAGGTGTTCGGCGCCAGCCTGTGGCAGCGTCTGCGGTATATCATCCTGCCGCTGCTGAAGCCGAGCCTGCAGGTCGCGCTGATTCTGCGGACCATCCTCGCGTTCCAGGTCTTCGCCGTCGTCGTCGCGATCTCGGGTGGCGATGTGCTGACGGTGCTTGCCAACGAAGCGTATCGCTGGTACGACATCGGCTCGTACAACAATAAGAATGTCGCGGCCGCATACTCCGGCTTCATCATGCTGCTGTCGCTTGGAGTTGCCGTGCTGTACCTGCGCACCATTCGCACGCAAGAGGAAAAGGAGGCCGCCGGATGACGACCACGCCGACGACCCATCCCGCGCCGCCGATCACGCGGGTGCGCGTGCGCGACCTGCCGATCGAGCAGCAGCGCGCGATCCGCGCCCGCCGCTTGCGGCGCGCCGGAACCTACGCCGTCGCGATCGCGATCGCGGTCTGGATCCTGCTCCCAATCTGGCTGATCGGCACGCTGGCGTTCAGCACGCCCGCCGACGTTCGCAGTTACCCCAAGCAGATCGCGCCGATCCCCTTCTCGACCGACACGATGGAGTTCTTTCTCAACGCGCAAGGGGTGCTTCCCGCGACGCGCAACAGCATTGTCGTCGCCTTGCTCACACTGGTGCTCTCCACCGCGATCGCCGCGCCCGCCGGATACGCGATCGCGCGGTACTTCTTCCGTGGGCGTGACGCCTACCGGCTGAGCATTCTGGCGGTGCGCGCCTTTCCGATCGTGATTCTCGCCGTGCCGCTGGCGGAGACCTTCCGCCGGCTGGGGATGTTCGACGAGGTCTACAGCGTGGCGCTGATGCACACCGCGCTGACGCTGCCTACCACGATCCTGGTTGTGTCGAGCGTGTTTGCCAGCGTCCCGCGCGAGCTGGAAGAGGCGGCTAAAGTCTTCGGGTGCAGCGCGTTCCAGGCGTTTCTGCGCGTGGCGCTGCCGCTGGCCCTGCCGGGCGTCGCCGCGTCTGCGATCTTCACGTTCGTCATGTCGTGGAACGAGGTGTTCGCCTCGGTCGTGCTGACGCTGGAAAACCGCACGCTGCCCGCGCTGATCCTCTATAACCTGGATAAGTCGGGCGACCCGTTTAAGTTTGCGGGCGGCTTCTTCATGCTCGTCCCGTCGCTGATCTTCATCTTCTTCGTCCGTCGCTATCTGTTCAACATGTGGGGCCAGATCACGAAATAGGAGCGGACCCGTGGCCGAAATTCGTATTGAGAATGCTGTGAAAACTTTCGGCAAGGTCGTCGCGGTCAACAATGTCAGCCTGACTGTGCATGATCAAGAGTTTGTCGTGCTGCTCGGGCCGAGCGGTTGCGGCAAGACCACTCTGCTGCGCGCGATTGCCGGGCTGGGAATGGTTGACTCTGGCCGGATCAAGATTGGCGATCGCGATGTGACCTACCTGCCGCCTAAAGATCGCAATATCTCGATGGTGTTCCAGGGATATGCTATCTTCCCGCACATGAATGTGTTCGACAACATCGCCTTCGGGCTGAAGATGAAGCGCACCCCGAAAGACGAGATCGCGCGCCGCGTGAAAGAGGCGGCTGAGCTGCTGCACATCGAGGAATTCCTCGAGCGCTTCCCTTCGCAACTGAGCGGCGGGCAGCGCCAGCGTGTGGCTGTGGCGCGCGCGATCGCGGTTCACGCCGAGGTGCTGCTGATGGACGAGCCGCTGTCGAACCTGGACGCGCTGCTCCGCCTGCGGATGCGCGCCGAGCTCAAGCGGCTGCTGAACGAGATCCGTGCGACCACAATCTACGTCACGCACGACCAGATCGAGGCGCTGAGCATGGGCGACCGCATCGCGGTGATGCGCAACGGCGAGATTCTGCAGTTCGACACGCCGACGAAGGTCTACGACGTGCCTGCCGACCGGTTCGTCGCCGGGTTTATCGGCACGCCGCCGATGAACTTCCTGGAAGGGCAGGTCCGCCGTGAGAACGGCACGCCCTGCGTCATGATCGGCGACTTTGCGCTGACGCCAATCCCGGAATTGCACGAGGAGCTTCTCAAGCGCGACGGCCAGCCGATCATCGTCGGCATCCGCGCCGAGAACATGGAAACGCTCAACAAGCCGGTGCCAGATGCGCTGCGCGTCAAGGTGCAGGTGGTCGAGCCGCTTGGTTCGCAGAACCTGCTGACGATCCAGATCGGCCGGGACGTGCTGAAAGCGTCCACCCATCCGGACTTTCAGGTCGAGCCTAACCAGGACGTATGGATCCGCTTCCCGGGTGACAAGATCCGCTGGATTGACCGCGAGACAGGGCGGACGATCATTCCGGACCTTGAGCAATTCACCCAGCCGCAATGACCCAGGAAGAACGACGTCTGCTCAACCCGGCGGAAGGCGTCAAGCCGCTGGACTTTGGCGCAGAAGGCACGACTGGCAGTATCGACCCGAACGGGCGGGTGGTGGCGCTCAACACGTACCACCCGCAGCACGGGTACGTCACGCTGACAGTGGCCGACCCGTTCGACGAGGCGCGGCGCTACGATCAGGATGCCGTGCGCGCCTACCGGGCGGAACTGGCGGCGCTGCGTGGCGTCGGCCCGTTCTTCCCAGATCCGATCATCCTGCGGCAAGCGGCGCTGCTGGACGGCACGCTGCCTTCGGTGCATCTGACGCTTGCCAGCGGCGACACGGTCGAGGCGATCACCTGGGCGCAGGACGGTGGCGCGATCCAGTGCTGGGACTATCCTGGGCTGACCCCGCGCTGGCGCGGGCGGCTGTCGCTCCAGCGTTGTGCATACACCCAGTTGACCGAGGGCGGGCCGGTCCCCATGCCGCCGGTGCAGACGCGCGCCACGTTGCACGATGGCGTGCTGGTCATCGAGAATCCGGCGCTGGAGTGGGCGGCGGCGATCGCCGGGTTTGCGCGGGATGAAGCGTGGGAAATGGCGGGCGACGGGCCGCTGATGGTAGATATCCCCTGCACGCCCGACGCGGCGGTGCTGGCGTGGGGCTTTGGGCCGGATGCCGCGTCTGCGCGCGAGGCGGTGCTCCGGTTGGCCGGGCAGGATGCGCTCGCCCTGCTGGAACAGACGCGCGCGGTGTGGGCGGCACGCCGCCAGAGCATGTCCGACGAGCTGGCGTGGCGCGGTCTGTTCTACGGCTGGATGATGGGCGTGCCGGTCGGCGAAGGGGTCTGCATCCTGACCGATCACATGCTGCTCCCGCTGTCGTGGAACCGCGACGCGTACTACGTGGCGCGGGCGCTGCTCGGCTGGCGCGACGAGGCGAACGAGCTGGTACGGCGTCATCTGCTGTGGATGTTCACGATCGCCGAGCGGATCGACGGCGCGTGGGGCCGCTGCTATCTGGCGAACGGGCGCATCAAAGACCGCGCCTACCAGCTCGACCAGCAGTTATTCCCCGTGCTGGAGCTGACCGAATACGCACGGGAAACGGGCGACTGGCCTACCTGGGAGCGGTTGCGCCCGCAGGTGGATGCGGTGCTCAACGCGGTGATGGCGCGGCGCGCGGGCGATCGCTGGCTCTTTCCGACCGATGAGACACCCGCCGACGACCCGATGGTGCTCCCTTACCACCTGTCGAGCCACATCCTGCTGTGGCGCGTGCTGCGCCGCCTCGCGCAGATCGAGCCGGACGGTCCGTGGACGGGTATGGCGGACTCAGTGCGCGATGAGGTACAGCGCAGCTTCATCGCCTCGCGCGAAGGTACGCCGCTCTACGCCTACGCGACCGACGGGGCGGGGCGCTTCCACTTCTACCACGATGCGAACGACGTGCCGCTGGCGCTGGCGCCTGCCTGGGGCTTCGTGTCGGCGGATGACCCGGTCTGGCGCGCGACGGTCGAGTTTGCGTTCTCTCCGGCGAACGAAGGCGGTTGCTATGCGCGGCGGCTCGGATCGATCCACACGCCTGCTCCCTGGCCGCTGGGGGACATTCAGGAAATGATCATCGCGCAGACGCTCGGTGATCGCGGCCGGGCGCGGCGCGCTGAGGCGCGGCTCGTGGCGGCGGCGCAGTGGGACGGCGCGTTGCCCGAGGCGACCGCGCCGGATAGCATCCGCGTGGTGTCGCGACACTGGTTCGCATGGCCGAATGCGTTGCTGGCGTGCGTGAAGCGTGGGGTGCTGGCGCGGGATTAGCTCTCTGCTACGGCGGTCGCCTGCGTCTCGGCCAGCCGGATGACGCGCGGCCAGGTGACGAAGATCGTCAGCGCGATCGAGACGATGTAGTAGAGGTTGATGCTCCACGCGCCGCCGACCGCATCCCACGCGCGCACCAGCGCGATCGAGGGCAGCGCCACGACCAGCAGCGAGATCACCTTCACCGCCAGGATCGAGCGCATAATCCGCAGCGAGCGGTAAAGCGGCCCGAAGATGCCGCCGATGCCGGTCACCGTGCCGTATACGCCGAGCACGATGATCGCGGGCACCGCCGGGCGATATTCCTCGCCGTACACGATCGGCACCAGCAGCGGCGCGACGAGGCTGAACGTTCCGAACACCGCGACCGACAGCGGCACGATCCACTTCAACACGCGCACGAAGTTGGCGCGCAGCCGCGCGTAATCCCGCCGTCCATAGTCCGCCGGAACCTGCACCGACATGTTGATCAGGATGCCGCTGAAAAACAGCGCGGGCCGTTCCAGCGCGCTGAGCGCCATCCGCAGATAACCCGCCGCCTGGGGCGTGGCCCACATGCCGAGCATTTGCAGCGGGAGCAGCGTGTAAAGCTGGCTGATGTTCTTGTCCAGCGCAAGCTGAAAGCCGAAGCGCCAGTACGGGCGGGGCGAGGTGGTCCGCACGGCGCGCGCGACTTCGCCCAAAGTGGGGAGCGTCTCGCTGAAGCGGCGTTGCAGCCGGGCGTAGACCCCCAAGCTGAGGATCGCGCCGAGGATCGCGCTCACCAGCCGCACGATGACCACGCCGCGCGCCGTCCCGTCGATCAGGATCGCGGCGAGGATCAGCGCGGCGTCGATGATGGCGGTCAGGTTGTTGAAGACGGTGTACGCCTGCATCGAGCGCACGCTTTTGAGCATTGTCAGCGCGAGATTGTGGACCGGCGTGAAGAACAGCGTGAAGATGTAGATCTGCATCAGCACGCCGATCGACGCCTCGTCATACGAGCGCGCGGCGACGCCCGGCGCGAAAGGGAGCGTCAGCGCGGTCGCGATCACCGCCACGCCGAGCGACATCTGGATGAAAAATGCCATCACGCGCGCGGTTTCGTCGCGATCCTCTGCGGCGACCGCCTCGCTGATCTGCGTGGTGGCGCTCGGTCCGAGGCCGGTGAGGTTGAGCGTCATCAGCAGCCCGTACATCGTGAGCATCAGGCTGTACAGGCCATACTGGTAGCCGCCCAGCCCGCGCACCAGGATGATCGACGAGGCTACGCCGACGACCACGCTAATCAGGGTGCCGGTTTGCAGGGCGAGCGTATCGCGCACGAACTTGATTCCGAGCAGCCGCCGCAGCCACTCACGCACGCGCTGGAACAGAGCAGTCATCGGGCGGAGCTGTCCTCGAGAACGTAGACCATCGCCTGCCCGAACAGCTTCGGCCAGATGCGACGCAGCCCTGGCGTGCCTTCGTACGCTTCCTCATGTACGATGCGGAATCCCATCTCGCGCGCCCACCAGCGAAAATCCGCGACCGTCCAGAAGCGCAGATGCTCCCCCGGCGAGACGACCCATTGCAGCGGAAACTTGCCGAGCAGCAGGCGCAGACGGTGCTGGTAGAAGCCGGTGTTGGGGATGCTGACGATCAACTGGTCGGCGTGCGGGCGCAGGCCATTGAGCAGCGTCTCCGGCTCAGGGATGTGCTCGATGATCTCGCTCATGATCACGGCGTCGAAGTGCCCGCGAATGGACTGCTCGATCGGCTGGTTGATATCCGCGAGGTCCACGTTCAGCCCCTGCGCGCGACAGAACTCGACTGCCTTGGGGGAGATGTCCAGCCCGTAGCCGTCGATCTGCCGCTGCTCGATCAGGTAGCGCAGGATCGCACCATCGCCCACGCCGAGATCGAGCACACGCGCGCCGGGGCGAAGCACACGGGCGAACACATCCGCGCGCCGCCGCCGAAAGGTCGAAAGCTGCCCCATGCCGGTCGAGGCTTTGGCGTCCCAGTATTCGTCGTAATCGGTTTTGCCGACGCGCGCTGTGTCCGGATAGCCGGTCAGGCGGCGGACCCAGCGCTTGGCCGAGGCGAGGCTTTCCCACAGGGCGCGCGGCATCAGGCGGCGAGCGGTGCTTTTCAGGCGGCTCACGGCGAAACTCTCCCTCACATCAGGCGCACGTTACTGGCGCGACACGAGTGTATCACCCCTGCGCGCAAAGAAAAACAGGCAACGGCGGGCAGCGTACAGTATGCTAAGTGCGCAATAGAACGTAATGTGTTTATGTCGCTGGCGTGCAGAACCTCACCCCTGGCGAAAAGGGGCCGGGGATTAAGGAGTGAGGTTTCTCCGGCAAGCGCATGGCAACATCAAGATAATCTGCTTTGGTCCTTGCTAATCGCTAATCGCTAACCGCTAACGGCTAATCGCTAATTGCTGCATAAGGGGTTGAGGCATGGAAGATTTCATCTTCGGGACGATGGCGACCGACGAACTGAAAGTAGTCCATCACCGCGCGACGCGGGCCGGGTGGCAGCACGCGCACGATCTGTCCCCGCGCGACCCGCTGCCGGGCGAGGCGGTGACCGTCCGCGCGCGCGCCGGGGTAGACCTGCACATCACGGGTGCGGCGCTCTACTACACGACCGATGGGCGCGTGCCGGACGGCTCGCGGGGCGTGGCGTCGGTCGGGCAGGCGGTCCCGTTGCGGCAAGTGTGCGTCGAGTGGGATTCGGTGGCGTGGGGTTACATGTCGGTGTGGGAAGCGACGATCCCTCCGCAGCCGGAAGGCACGATCGTTCGCTACCGGATCGGCGCGTGGGCCGACGGGCCGGGAGAGCTTTTCGCGGACGTGCCTGACGCTCGCTGGCGCTCGGAGCAGGCTGCCGCCGCGTACTTCCGCCGTCAGCCGATGCCCGGTCTGCGTCCGACCGATCCGCCCGGTACGCAGACGTTCACCTTTCACGTGGACCGTCTCGCTCCGCCAGACTGGGCGCGGAATGCGGTGATCTACCAGATCTTTGTCGATCGCTTCTACCCCGGCGACGGGCGCGACTGGCTGCAAACCGAGGACCTGCGCGACTTTTACGGCGGGACGTTGTGGGGCGTGCGGGACAAGCTCGACTATATCGAGGCGCTCGGCGCGACGTGCATCTGGCTGACGCCGATCTTTCCGTCGCCCACGCCGCATGGCTACGACGCGACCGATTTCACGCGCATCGAGCCGCGTGTCGGCGGGGAGGAGGCGCTGCGAGCGGTGGTCGAGGGCGCGCACGCGCGCGGCATCCGCGTGCTGCTCGATTACGCGTGCAGCCATGTGTCGAGCGCGCACCCGTTCTTCGTGGACGCGCTCAACGACCCCGCCAGCCCGTATCGCGACTGGTTCTATTTCGACGACTCCCCGCTCGGCTACCGCGCGTTTTTCGGCGTGGCGAGCATGCCGACGCTCAACGTGGCGCACGCGCCGGTGCGCGAGCATCTGATCGACGTGGCGCGGATGTGGCTGCGTGAGTTCGACGTGGACGGCTACCGGCTGGACTACGCCAGCGGCCCCGGCCCTGACTTCTGGGCGGATTTCTGGGCGGCGTGCAAGGCCGAGAAACCGGACTCGTTCTGCATGGGCGAGGTGGTCGACGCGCCGGACGTGCA